>JAFXGB010000087.1 GCA_017520235.1 Muribaculaceae bacterium
CTCTAATAAATAGCCATAATTTGTAACGTTGTTTAGTAATTTACCCCCTTTATTATAGCAATTTTAGCACATCAAGTAAGGCATATTAACAAAATTGTTGCTAACTTTGCAAATTGTAAAATAACATCTTATGAACAAGAATATTATAATAGCTCTGCTTATCTCAATAGCAACATTAAGTTTTGGCTCATGTACAAGTAGCAGTTACGACGGACCAATTGAAACATATTCAAATGTTGCAGTAACATCATTTTCGCTTACCGACAATGATAAAATTTTAGAAAATCTTGACTCGGTATATTTTTCAATAGACTTGGCTAATGCATTGATTTATAATGCCGATTCACTTCCATATGGAACACAAACGAGCAAACTTAACGTATCAATCGTTACTGCAGAAACTTGCTCAAAAGTTGATATAATTGTTCCTGCTAAAAACGACACTATCAATTACCTTGAAAACTCAACCGACACCATTGATTTCAGCAAAGGGCCTGTTATCCTACGAGTTGTTTCTGCCGATTTATCAAACGAGCGCAAATACACTGTATTGGTGAACGTTCATAAAATGAAACCCGATTCACTAAGTTGGGGACGCCTTGCAAGCAGCGGACTTCCTTCACTTCTTGATCGCGCTTCAATTGACGAACAAAAAACTATTGAATACCAAGGCAAAGCGTTATGTTTAACTCGTGACAATGACTCATATTGCTTAGCTACGACTGAAAATCCAGGCAATAATAATTGGGAAAAACAAATTATTGAATTCCCATTCACGCCTAACATTAAGTCATTTGCAGCTACAACTGAAGCCATGTTTATTCTTGATGCTATAGGCAACTTATACACATCTGTCGAAGGAAACACTTGGGACTCTTGCGGTCAACAATGGAGCCACATATATGGTGGTTATGACAGCACGCTTCTTGGCGTTAAATCAGTCGAAGGTAAATATTATCATGTAACTTATCCTGCTACTACCGAAACAGAAATAGCATTAGAATGTCCAGTTTCAGGAACAAGCCAAATGCTTGTATTTGCAAACAATTGGAGTTCTGCTCCTCAAGCAATAATAATTGGGGGTAAATGTGCTAACGGACACTTAACCGGCGAAACATGGGCTTACGATGGAACTCAATGGGCTAAAATCAGCAACACTTCAATACCGGCCTATCAAAACATGACACTTGTACCATATTTCAGTTATAAGACTAATGCTGATAAATGGAACGTTACTAAATATTCTACGCTAATAGCAATGTTTGGTCAAGATAGACTTGAACGAGCAGATAACACTGTTTACATCTCATATGACCAAGGGGTAAATTGGAAGAAAGCCGATGAATTGATGCAATTGCCTGACTTTATACCCTCAAGATTCAACGCACAGGCACTTGTTTTTAGCTCTACAATTCATAGCCGTTCATCCAACACATGGCATGAATATAACTTTAATTCAGTTCCTAACGGATGGTACATTATAGATCCCTTCTCTTCTCGTGCAACAACTGAAGTTTCGGAATGGGAATGTCCTTACATTTATTTGTTTGGAGGAGAAAATGCTGAAGGGCAAACATATAATACAATTTGGAGAGGCGTGATTAATCGCCTTAGCTTCAAACCCATTGTATAATATTTACTAATTGAATACTTTTTAATTGCGATCCTGCGTTTCAAATAAAAACACCTATAATTATGAAGAAAGCAGCAATAGCAATTATAATGATTATAACCTTGGCAATGGGAGCATTGCAAGGAAACGCTCAAGAAGCAAAATATAAATTTGACATTGGTGGAGGCATTGGCTTGAGTGGTTATCTTGGCGATGTAAATGAGAGCAATCTATATAAACATCCCGGGATATCAGCCGAAGCGTCATTCAGATATATAGCGAACACCCGATTGGCAATACGCGGTATATTTAAAGCAGTTTCACTCTCCGGAAATAGTAGCGATTTCGGAATAGTATTTCCCGAAGGCAAAACTTATGAATTCAGTTCATGGGTCTACGACCTTGGAGCAAGAGCAGAGTTCAATTTTTTCGGTTACGGAATTGGTGAAACCTATAAGAGACTAAAACGATGGAGTCCCTATCTTTCAGTAGGAGCCGGAGTAACAATGTCCTCAAGCGATGGTAATTCATCTTTTGCGATGAATCTCCCGATGGGATTTGGCGTAAAATATAAACTTCGTCAACGACTAAACTTAGGGGTAGAATTTACCATGACAAAAGTTTTTGGAGACAAAGTTGATGGTGAAAATATTAATGATTTATACCAGATTAAGAGTTCTATGATAAAAAACACTGATTGGTATTCAACATTGACATTTTCAATAACATATGAATTTGGCGAGAGATGTGAAACTTGCCACTATGTAGATTAAGAAAATTTAAAAATTATGACACTTATCGACAATATTGACAAATCAAGACTTCCTATTCATGTAGCAATTATCATGGATGGTAATGGTCGTTGGGCCAAAGCGCGTAATATGGAGCGCTCAGCCGGTCATGTCGAAGGAGTTAATACCGTTAGAACGATAACAGAAATTGCCTCTGAAATAGGAATTAAATTTCTCACATTATACACTTTTTCAACTGAAAATTGGAATCGTCCCAAAGAAGAAGTTGATGCACTCATGCACCTTATTGTTGTTGCTATTGAGCGCGAAACTCCTGATTTGATAAAAAACAATGTGAGACTCACTATGATTGGAGACTTCAAGCGTATGCCACAAGAAGCCTACAATAGATTATGCAAATGCATGGAAGATACAAGTCATTGCACAGGCTTGACTCTATGTTTAGCATTGAGTTATTCCTCTCGATGGGAAATCACAGAAACATGTCGAAAAATTGCACAAAAAGTTGCAAATGGAGATTTAAATCCTACTGACATTAACGTTGATATGATTTCTGAAAATTTATGTACATCAAACATTCCCGATCCTGACTTACTCATACGCACAGGTGGAGAAATGCGCATCAGTAATTTCCTATTATGGCAAATTGCATATTCAGAAATATATGTAACTGATATATATTGGCCTGACTTTAATAAAAATAATTTCTGTCAAGCAATTATTGAATACCAATCGCGCGAACGCAGATATGGTAAAACAAGCGAACAAGTAAAATAAACGAAACAACCATTCAGAATTAAAACATTATGCGTTATAAGCTACTCTTTCTGATTTCATTGATATCAACATTTAGTTTAACCGGTTATGCACAACAAGCGGTAGATACAATATATAACCCTAAAGTTATCTTTACCAGCATGCCTCGCACATATGAGATTGCAGGTATAAAGGTAACCGGAGCCGACAACTACGAGGATTATATCATTATTGGCTATTCTGGGCTAAAAATTGGAGACCGCATACAAGTACCCGGAGAAGATATCAGCTCAGCAGCTAAAAGATTTTGGAAACAAGGTCTATTTTCTAATGTTCAGATTAAAGTAGAAAAAATTGCCGGAGATAAAGTGTGGTTAGAATTTGCATTGCGTCAACAACCCCGCATCTCAACAATTAATTATAATGGAGTCAAAAAAGGAGAGAAAGAGGACCTTCAAGAGCGACTTCAACTCATGAAGGGTAATCAAATAACCCAAAACATCGTAAATCGCGCTGAAAACATCGTTAGAAAATATTTCGGAGATAAAGGTTTCAAAAATGCCGATGTAAAAATCGAATTAGAAGAAGACCTTTCTCATGTAAACGAAATGATTGTAAACATCAATGTGAACAAACATGAAAAAGTAAAAGTTCACAAAATTTACATTGATGGTAACGAAGTGATGAGTGACAATGCTGTTAAAGGTGCAATGAAGAAAACCAACGAAAAAGGCAAACTCAAAAACCTATTCAAACAGAAGAAATTTGTAGATAATGACTACAAAGATGACCTAAATCGCATTATTCAAAAATACAACGAAAAAGGATATCGTGATGCTAAAATCGTTGCTGATAGCGTAGTAAAATATGAC
>JAFXGB010000088.1 GCA_017520235.1 Muribaculaceae bacterium
AACATTCATTGGATGTTTTGGCTGAAATATTGAATAATTATCAAGTTGATGGGGTAGTATTTGATGACTATTTCTATCCTAATAATATTCCTCAATCAAGTTCTGCTGCCGACTATTCTTTATGGGCAAATAGCGGATCATCATTGTCCATTGGCGATTGGCGTCGTGAAAATGTTCATATCGCAATTCGTGAATTTCATGCATTAATTAAATCATTACGTCCTGATGTGAGATTTGGTATTTCTCCAGCTGGTGTTGCTGATACATCTGCCGGAAAATTTGGATTGTCAGGCTGTCCAGGTAGTGACTGGCAATACTCAGAAATTTTCTCTGATCCATTGCAATGGCTATATGAAGGCACAATCGATTTTATTTCTCCTCAAATATATTGGACTATTAATCATAGTACAAACCCATTTGATGATATAACTTCATGGTGGAGCAATACTGCAAATCATTTTGGACGACACCATTATGCAAGTCAAGAAATTGCAAATTTAATGAGTAGTGGCAATAGTACTACAAACTGGAAAGAATGTGCTAATCAGATAAAAAGTAGTCGCAATTCGACAATGAATAATGCGTCAGGTGTAGTATTTTATAGTACAGCATATTTGAATGGCCCATCAGCAAGCGGTCTTGGTAATTATTTGAAGTCAGACGTGTTCTCTACTCCATGTTTGCAACCGGAAATAACATGGGCAACAAATGCACCCTCTTATGGTAAGGTTTCAAATTTAGCCTATTCATCAGGCAAATTAACATGGACAGCAACTACAAATGGAAAAGCAATAATAAAATATACGGTATATGCAATTCCTTCTTCTGTAACAATTGCAAATGCAAAAGCCTCTGATGGTGATGGATTTGATGTTCAATATCTTGTTGATGTAACATATAGTAATAATTATACAATCCCCACTGCAAAACAAAGTAATTATTGGTATGCAGTGTGTGTATATGATGGATATAGCAAGGAGCACGAAGCTGCTATTGTAAATTATCCGGAAGGGGAGGCTGAGAAGGCTACGCTTATTTCTCCAATAAATGGAGCTACTGCTGATTGGTCGGCAAAATTCTCGTGGAGCCAAGTTTCAAATGCAACATATACATTGGAAATTGCTGCAGACGCAAATTTCTCAACATTGAAGCATCAAGTGAAAAATTTGACAACAAATTCATCGGTAGTCGATTTGTCAAATCTTGAGTCTAAGACAGTTTATTATTGGCGAGTTATAACAACTCAACAAAATAAACTTGATGCAACAAGTGCAGTTGCAACGTTTACAACCTCTACGCGACCGTCAGCTCCAAAGACATCATTGATATCTCCTGCTAATGGAGCATCTTTTGAGGAAGATATTACATTCTCATGGTCAAAAGTAGATTGCGATGCATACAAATTGCAAATTTCTACTTTTTCTGATTTTTCATCAATCAAATATGAAAAATCAATGACTACAACATCTCATGAGTTGTCGTTATCAACATTAGGTAAAGGATCTTACTATTGGCGAGTGATAACATCAGGCAGTACATTGGAAAGTACAATATCCGATGTTCGTCAGTTTACAATTACAAAAGTAGTGGTGGGAAATTTTGAAAGTGGATATAAGATAACAACAGATATTGATAATACATCATATTCAGCTAATGGATATATCAATATTTCAAATTTGTGGTTGCGATCAACAAGTAATAGCTATGGTAATTATTGGTTTCAAGAAAATGGTAGCTACAACCGAGGATTTTGTGCAACACAAGATTATCTATATATCTCAGGTCGCACATCTAATTCAAGTAGTGCAGAAACATTGTATTTGAGAAAAATGGATCCATCTACAGGTGAGATTGTATCAGATTTATTCTTAGATAGTGATGCGAAAATAGAATTCTATCCATGTAATGATGTCATGAAAGATTCTAAAGAAAATGTCTTAATCTCGAATCTAACGCTTAATATTAGCTCTACTCCATTGGTGATTTTCCAAGTTGATACTGAAACAGGGGCTCTCACTCAACGAGCTTCTTTAACAAGTTCAAAAGTATCAAGTTCAACACGTGTTGACCATGCTACTGTAACCGGAGATGTTGAAAGTGGTAACTTTGTGGTGTATGCAGCAGTATCTAATTCCAAAAACATTTTGCGCTGGAAATATGTAAATGGTCAATTGAATTCTGAAGAGTTGTGTACGTTAAGTGAATTGTATCCTTCAGCAGCAACAAGCTTAGGTATCGCACCTCGAGTAATTCCTATTAATGACAATGAATTCTTTGTTGTTGGCGGATCAACTTACTTAAGCCGCTATTCGTTCTCTACAGGCAAAATGGTTGATTCATTTAAGAATAAAACAATTTATGAGCCAGATGATGCTAATGACGTTGTTGGTATTGATGCTAATGGTGGTGCTTGGTTTGTTTTAAATGGTACAACTTATCTTGTATATCCATATGGTAGCAATTTGAATACTAATGGATATAATTTCAATTTGGTGAAAACTGATGCAAATATTAGTTATAGCTCAATGTCGTTAATGTGGACATTGCCAAAACGAGGATTGGGAAATGTTAATAGTGGGACGAGTCAAGCCGATATTGATTATGTCGCAATAAACGAAAATACCGGTAATATTTATATGTATGTGCCTGGAAATGGTGTATGTGCATACGAAATTAAAGACAATGGACCATTGGGCGTTGAAAATATTATTACTGATACATTCGGTATGCAAATTTGCGGAAATGTTGTCAAATTCCCATCTATGGCATCAATGGTATCTATTTATAACATGATGGGTAAGACTGAAAAGGTTTGCTCAAATGTTACTGAAATGGAATTAAATTTACCGAAAGGCGTTTATGTTATAAATGCAGTGATCGAAGGTGTTATTTATAGAGAAAAAATAGCAATAAGATAATCGTATAAAATTTATAAAAGATAAAAGCGTGGTGTTCGTGAGAACTCCACGCTTTTTTGCGTTAGTATCAGATTTGTAAAGTGTTATGTTTGGATTTGAAATGAAAATTATATAATTTTGTGGCTAACTTGTGTAAACTTATTTTACGATATAGAAAAATTAACCGAAAATAACCATAAAACGATTATGATTAAAAATCTAAAACGATTGTTTGCCACATCTTTAATGTTGGCATTATTGAGTGGTAGTTTGTTTGCTGCAAATCCAAAACGCGAGATGCGTTCGACATGGCTTACAGTAGTGTCTAATATTGACTGGCCTTCAACTAAAGGGACTTCTTCATCTGTTCAAGCCGCACAAAAGTCTGAATAAATAGCCTATCTTGATAATTTGGAGGCTTTGAATATGACTTCAACATGTCTGCATGTGAGAACCATGGGCGATGCTTGTTATCCATCAGAATATGCTCCATGGTCAAGCTATATCTCAGGAAGTCGTGGCACAGATCCAGGATGGGATCCATTGGAATTCTTTGTTGAAGAATGTCACAAGCGTGGAATTGAGGCATATGTCTGGTTAAATCCTTATCGTTGGAGTTCATCCGGATTGAATGCTTGGTCTACTACTAAAGATTTGGAATGGAAAAATAGTGATATGCTTATTGTTGGTGATAATGGAACTTATGTAACATTTAACCCGGCACTTAAAGAAACACGAGAACTTATCGTGAATGTGATAAAGGAACTCGTTAATAATTATGCAATAGATGGTATGCTATTTGATGATTATTTCTATCCAAGTGGTGGGACAACAGAAGGTTCTGACGCTCCAGACTATGACGATTATATAGCAAGTGGAACTACAATGTCAATAGGCGATTGGCGTCGTCGTAATGTAAACGACATGGTTGCTGATTGTTATAATGCAATAAAAGAATTACGCCCTGATGTTCGTTTCGGTATTGGCCCAGCCGGAGTATCAAGCGTATCAGCAAGCAAATATGGTATTCCATCACTTTCGTCTTACGGGTTAGGTGCAAGTGACTGGCAATATGCTCAAATATATTGTGACCCATTGACATGGATGGCTGAAGGAACAATTGATTTTATTTCTCCTCAATTATATTGGGAAACAACACACTCAACAAATGGCTTTAAAGAATTGACTCATTGGTGGAGTGATGCTGCTGCAATGTTTAACTGCCATTATTACGCAAGTCAAGCTTCTTATAAAGTAACAAATAGTGGTTGGGGTGCGAGTGAAATTATAAAACAAGTAAATCATAATCGTGAATTTGTGCAAAATAATAATTGTGGTACAATTTACTACAATACTACTACTGTTAAAAGTTATTTGCAATCACTTGCTGACGATGTATATTCAACACCGGCTCTTACTCCTGAAATCACATGGAAATCGGGCCCTGTATATAGCAAGGTTGATAATTTAACATATGAAAATGGGACTCTTTCATGGGCAAAAACTACAAATGGAAATGCGATAATCCGTTATACCGTTTATGCTGTTCCTATGTCAGTTTCTATCGATGAGGCTAAGGCTGCCGATGGTGACGGATTTGATGTGCAATATCTACAAAAGGTAGTTTATGGAGAATCTTATACTTTGGCAGCTGATAAACAAAATAATTATTGGTATGTAGTATGTGTGTTTGACGGATATGGTAAAGAACATGAAGCTGCGATTATTAATTATCCAGAAGGAGATTCAGAAAGCACAACTTTGATTTCTCCTATAAATGAAGCGCTAACAGATTGGGTACAGACATTTACATGGAGCGCTGTGGAAGATGCTACTTATGTTCTTGAGATATCAGATTCTCAAGAATTTACATCGATAAAAAGTCAAGTTAAGAATTTGACTGCAACTTCAACTGAAGTTGATTTAGGAGCATTGGAATCAGATAAAACTTATTATTGGCGTGTGCGTACATCGCAAACTAACAAGCTTGAAGCTGTGAGTGAAGTCGCTACATTTAAGACAGGTACTCGTCCATCAGCTCCAAAAACAACTTTACAATCACCAGCAAATGGAGTTGATTTAGAAGAAGATTTTACAATGGAATGGACTGCTGTTGATTGTGAACAATACATTCTTGAGATTTCAACATCTTCAGGTTTCGAGACAATTAAATATAGCCAAACGTTGACAACAAATTCTCATGAAATGATTATTTCGTTGTTGGGTAAAGGGACTTTCTATTGGCGCGTAACAACTGCCGGAAAATATTTAACAAGTACAGTATCAGATGTTGCTACATTTAATATTACTAAGATTGCAGTAGGGAATTTAGAACCTGGCTATAAAATCATGATAGACAAGGATAATTCATTATATGAAATGGTTGGTGATGTGAAGGTTAATAGCATTTGGTTCCGTTCAGTAGATGATAATTATGATAATATAGAGCTTGATAATACTCTTAATCGCTCTTTCTGTGTTGGTGATGACTATATTTATATGGCTGGTCGTTCAGCAAACTCAAGTAGTGCTTCAATTTATCTTCGCAAGTTCGATCAAAAAACCGGTGAGATTGTGTCAGATTTACTACTAAGTGATGACGGAAAAGTTGGATATTATTCTTGTAACAATGTAGTAAGAGATTCAGAAGGTAATATTTGTATGGCTAACATGACAATCAATGCGTCAAGCTATTCATTGAAAATGTGGCAAGTTGATACAGAAACAGGAGATTTGACATTGAAGGCAGATGTTATACCAAGTGTAAGTTCTTCAGCTCGTCTTGACCATATATCAGTTACTGGAGATGTTGCTGCTGGAAACTTTAAATTGTATGCTGCGATTAAGGATACAAAATATGTTGTGCGTTGGACATATGAAAATGGAGAAAAAGTAAAAGAGGAGACATGTACTTTACAATCAATGTATCCGTCGTCATCATCTAATCTTCATACAGCACCTCGAGTATTTCCTATCGATGACAACACATTCTTTGTTAATGGAGGAACTTCACACTTAAGTAAATATGCATTTGCAACAAATGCCACTATGTTGGATTCGTTTGGAAATAATTCAGCACTTGCGCCAATTGGATTTATTGGGAATGGAGGTACATTCTTTTCTCTTAATGAAACAAATTATGTAGTATATCCTTATTCAAGCTATGATACAGGAGGCTATTCATTCAATGTCGTTAAGACTGATAATAATATGAGTTATAGCTCAATGAAATTGATGTGGAATTTGCCTCAAGATGGACTTGGTGATGTGGAAAATTCTACATATCAAGCCGAAGCCGCTTATTTGCCTGTAAATGCAGGAAGTGGTATATTATATTTGTTTGTTCCTAATAATGGTATTTG
>JAFXGB010000089.1 GCA_017520235.1 Muribaculaceae bacterium
ATCAATTCAACTTTAATGACTTATTAAATCAAATACAGCAAATCAAGAAAATGGGTAACCTTAAAGACTTGGCATCTATGATTCCTGGTGTGGGCAAAGCCATTAAAGATCTTGACATTGACGATAATGCTTTCAAAGGCATTGAAGCGATCATTCGCTCCATGACTGAAGCAGAACGTACAAGCCCAGAAATAATAAACGGAAGCCGTCGTCAACGCATTGCCAAAGGCTCAGGCACATCTTTACAAGAAGTTAATCGCCTACTTAAACAATTTGAAGAAACTCGCAAAATGATGAAGATGGCGACAACAATGAAAAATCCAATGAAAATGATGCGCAACATGCGTCGTCGATAACCCTATAATATAAATAATTATGGAACTAATTGATGGCAAATATATTGCCGATACTATAAAACAAGAAATCGCCGAAACAGTTAAACAAATGATGGCTGAAGGCAAAAAACAGCCTCACCTTGCAGCAATCCTTGTTGGTCATGATGGAGGAAGTGAAACTTATGTTGCTCACAAAGTAAAAGCATGCGAACAATGTGGATTTAAATCAACACTCATTCGTTATGAAGCAGATGTTACAGAGTCCGAACTCATTGAAACTATTGAAAAACTCAATTCTGATACAGATATTGATGGTTTCATTGTTCAACTTCCTCTTCCCAAACACATTTCTGAACAAAAGATTATTGAAGCAATAGATTATCGCAAAGATGTCGATGGTTTCCACCCAATCAATGTGGGACGTATGTCAATAGGTTTACCTTGTTACTTATCAGCAACACCTGCCGGCATCATTGAACTACTTGCTCGCTACAACATCAATACCAAAGGAGCTAATTGTGTAGTTCTTGGTCGTAGTAATATTGTGGGCAAACCAGTAGCATCACTAATGATGCAAAAACACAATCCTGGCGATGCAACAGTTACAGTGTGCCACAGCGCTACTAAAAATATCAAAGAAATATGCTCACAGGCCGATATTATTATTGCCGCTCTCGGAAGCCCGGGCTTTGTAACTGAAGATATGGTTAAAGAAGGGGCTGTTATTATTGACGTAGGAACAACACGTGTTCCCGATGCAACTCGCAAGAGTGGATTCCGTTTGCGTGGCGATGTTGATTTTGACAATGTCGCTCCTAAATGTTCTTTCATTACTCCTGTACCGGGAGGAGTTGGTCCCATGACTATTGTTTCTTTGATGAAGAACACCCTTCTTGCTGCTCAACACGCTATTTATTAATAAAATCTCTCTCCTCTCGCAATGATATACATCCTCTCTCTTCTTTTTTCTTTTTTACCCTTTTCGCTATGGAATAATAGTGAAGCTGAAATCATATTTGCCGGAGATGCGATGCAGCATCAGGCTCAAATTGATGCAGCAAAACAGGCCGACGGCACATACAATTACGATGAATGTTTTGCTGACATAAAGAATTATATCAACAATGCAGATTATGCTATTGTTAACTTAGAAACTCCTCTTGGGGGAAAACCTTATACAGGATATCCATGTTTTAGTGCCCCAGACTCTTATCTCACAGCTCTTTCCAATGCCGGTTTTGATCTGATGTTAGCAGCAAATAACCACACTCTCGACCGTCGAGACAAAGGGCTATTGCGCACAATAAATCAATTTGAAACTCAAAACGCTGAATATATTGGGATTTATCGCAATAGCATTCACAGGGAAAAGCATTTACCATTTATCAAAAATATAAAAGGTTTTAAAATCGCATTTCTAAATTACACCTATGGGACAAATGGCATCACTATTCAAGGAGATGTTATTGTTGACTACATAGATCGAGAATTAATTAAAAACGACATCAATAGAGCGAGAGCTGCAGGCGCTGAAATAATCGCGACCTGCATCCATTGGGGCAACGAATATCAGCTACTCCCCCATTCTTCCCAACGCCTATTAGCTGACTATCTATGTGATTTAGGTGTTGATTTAATAATTGGAGGACATCCTCATGTCATTCAACCAATGGAAATACGTAGAAATATAAAACACAATAAGGATATATTAGTAGTATATTCATTAGGAAATTTCATTTCCAATATGAAAACACGAGACACGCGTGGGGGGGCTACCATAAAAGTTACTCTTAAACGAAACAACAAAGGAACTGCATATATTGAGAATGCTAATTATAGACTATTCTTTACAATACCTCCAACAAATAAAAATCAAAATTTCAAACTCACTCCAGCAGAAAAGCACACTAATGGCGAATGGAGTAATCAATGTAAATCATTTTTACAATCGGCAGAGGCTATTTTCAGCAAGTACAACCGCAACGTTCCTCGCGATACGACCGCTATTCAATAAAAAATTAATTATAATGTTATAAAAAATCAGCAAAAGCTATTGTTTTTATAAAAAATAGTAGTACCTTTGCACCATCAAAATGGTGGACGTAGCTCAGCTGGTTAGAGCGTCGGATTGTGGTTCCGAAGGTCGTGGGTTCGAGCCCCATCTTCCACCCACCAAGAAGCGAGAATAAATCTCGCTTCTTTTTTTATTATCACAAAAAAAGGTTGCACAATTACGCGCAACCTAAAACGTAAAAAACTGAGTTCAATATCTTGAATTTCAATAATATTTATGTTCAACCTAATAATTCTACCTATAGTCCTTTAATAACACACGCAGACGTTGACGAGCAAAAAATATTCGGCTCTTGACAGTCCCCAACGGCAAGCCCAACTCTTCGGCAATCTCATTATACTTATATCCCGCAACATGCATTGAGAACGGAACTCGGTACTCATCACTAAACGAGTTAATCGCGTCATTAATGTCTTTCACAGCAATTGTTCCATCAGGTGTCTCAAAACCAGAGTCCTGAGGGAGATTCAAATGATACAGATCTTCTGTCTGGTCAACAATAGTAGAAGCCCGAGAGACTTTTCTATAATTATTAATAAAAATATTACGCATGATGGTAAATACCCATCCCTTAAAGTTTACATTATCGACATACTTGTCTTCATTGTCAAGTGCCCTTAATGTTGTGTCCTGCAATAAATCTTGCGCATCGTCACGATTTGATGTTAGGGTATAAGCAAAATTCAATAAATTGCCTTGCAAGCCTAACAATTTTGTTCTAAAACTCTTTGAACTCATAATAAAAAACTTTTTAACATAAATATAATTTAATGGACAAATTTTCCACAGCACAAATATACAAAAAATTTTATTATCCAAATATTTTTGACTTATTTTTTTTATATTTTTCTCAAAAAAAATCTAATTCACTATAAATGCCTATTTCTCAATAATTTAAATAAGTCTATAGCAATTACGATATTGTTACATTAAGAAATTATATATGTAACAATGGCAAAAACAAAGCCTACTATTAGATATTTTAAACTCCTTTTCACTCAAATTATACACCCAAGAACTATAACTGCTTGCAGTGAGCCAAAAAGTTACTACCTTTGCAATTAGTGAATAATAGACTCATGGAATATAATAAGCAAGAACTTCTTGACAAACGATATTTGCGCATGGCTCGAATATGGGCAGAAAACTCATATTGCCAACGACGCCAAGTGGGTGCAATCATAGTAAAAGACAAAATGATCATATCTGACGGATATAACGGCACTCCTGTTGGGTTCGAGAACATCTGTGAAGATAACAACGGATTAACAAAGCCCTATGTCCTACATGCCGAAGCTAATGCAATAACAAAAGTTGCCCGCAGCAACAATAGTAGCGACGGTGCCACATTATATGTTACCGCATCACCATGCCTTGAATGTGCCAAATTAATAATCCAATCAGGTATTAGACGAGTTGTATTTAACGAGTTATACCGCATAACCGACGGAATAGATCTACTCACACGAGCAGGCATTGAATGCAAACACATTGAAAACCTCAATCAATAAAACACCACATTGATGAAACGCAACAAACTCATAATATGGATACCGCTTCTAATTGCGGTAACTTTTATTGCTGGATTATATTTTGGCTCAGGAATAAGTAATTCACAAAAAATTTCAGAGAACGACAAATTCAACTCAATATTAAACCTTATAAATAACGAATATGTTGACCATGTCAACATGGATAGTTTAATTGAAGAGACAATCCCTGAACTTCTCTCCCATTTAGATCCACACTCAACCTATATACCTGCTAAAGATTTGAAAGCAGTCAATGACGAACTTGATGGCTCTTTTAGTGGAATTGGGATCTCATTTATGCTTAATAACGATACAATTTCCATAATTGAGGTGCTATCAGGAGGTCCGTCTGAGAAAGTGGGGTTAATGCCCGGCGACCGCATCGTATCAGTAGATGATTCTATTGTTGCAGGAAAAAACTTCACTAACGAAAAGGTTCTTTCCATCCTACGAGGAGAAAAAGGTTCACAAGTAAAGTTAGGAATAAAGCGTAATACTGCTAAAGAAACTCTTCATTTCGACTTAATACGAGACGATATTCCAGTTACATCGGTAGATGCCGCATATATTATAGCTCCAGAAATCGGCTATATTAAGGTCAATAAATTTGGCCGCACAACCTACAACGAATTTCTAACATCTATGACACAATTGCGCAACGAAGGCGCTAAGAAATACATTTTAGATCTCAGAGGTAATGGAGGAGGATTCATGGAAATGGCAATACTCATGGCAAATGAGTTTCTTTCCGATAACGATATTATAGTATTTACCAAAGGGCGCACTAAAAGAGAAAGCATCTCCACTGTTAGTGATGGCAATGGGTCTTTTTTAGATAGTGAAGTAGTTGTTCTTATTGACGAATATTCAGCTAGCGCAAGCGAGATTTTAGCTGGGGCTATACAAGACAATGACCGAGGACTGATTATCGGGCGACGCTCTTTTGGCAAAGGTCTTGTTCAACGACAAACAGAACTACCTGATAGTAGTGCTTTAAGACTCACCGTTTCTCGTTATCACACCCCATCAGGACGATGCATACAAAAGGAATATACACCTGGAAAAACAGATGATTACGGCTATGAAATTATAAATCGCTATAATCATGGTGAAGCGTTTAATGCCGACAGCATCAAACTAAATAAATCTCTCGAATTCACAACTGCACATGGCCGTAAAGTTTATGGCGGAGGAGGTATTATGCCCGATGTATTTGTTCCTAATGACACATCTAAAATCACAAATTATTACATCAAAATTGCAAATGCCGGTCTATTACAAAAATTTGCTTTCGACTATTGCGACTCAAATCGCAACAAATTAAACGAAAGCGAAGATGCAAATGATTTATTAAACAGGTTACCTGATGACGAATCATTATTGCAATCATTTGTAAAATATGCCACTCAAAATGGTATACCTGCTCGTTGGTACTACATAAACATTTCAAGTCCTTTAATTGTCAATCAACTCAAATCATTGATTGCTCGAGATATATTGGGCAGTCAGTCATTCTACCACATCTACAACACTCAGGATAATTGTGTACAAAAGGCTATCTCTGAGCTACAAAAAGGGAATGCTAAATTTCCAATAATGCCAAAAGACTCTATTAAATGAACAAAAAAGAGATTAGGCAAGAAATAAAACAATTAAAAGACTGCTTGACCGACAACGAAAAAAGACAGTCAGCAAATCGCGTGTTTAAAAAAATTACAGAAACAGAGCTATTCCATCGCGCACACAACATCTTGTTATACAATTCATTGTCAGATGAATTATTTACTAAAGATGTAATCCACGAATGGTGTAAGTTCAAAAATATTTTTCTTCCACGTGTCAATGGCGATAACTTAGAAATTTTACCCTATGACGCCAACTCATTAGAAAAAGGATCTTTCAATATCTATGAGCCAATGGGAGAAAATACATGCGATATCTCAATCATAGATATGATTATTGTTCCTGCCATCGCTTACGATCGAAACGGCAACCGCATTGGGCGTGGGAAAGGATACTATGACCGACTATTACAAAAAGCCTCAGCGCTGAAAATAGGCGTTGGATATGACTTTCAATTAATACCTCACATTGACTCCGAGCCTCATGATATCCCTGTAGATATCATCGTTACCCCTAATAATTTCATTAACTGCAGAAAGAAATAAACCCCACATGGCACTCATTCAAGCTCAAACAAAATTAAGCGACATCATCATCTCCAACCCCGATATCATTCCGGTAATAAATCGATTTGGCATAACACTCGGCACAGGAGATAGCACTATCGATTCAATCTGTGCAAATCACAACCTCGACACAGACTTTTTCCTTTGCATCATAAATACATTTATCAATGAAGAGTATTTTCCTGAAAAGATACTAAAATCATTCTGTGCGTCAACAATTGTATCTTATTTAGAAAAAACCTATAATTATTATCTACACTTCCAACTACCAAATATTGAACGGCACTTTGCTTCTCTCATCATGCGCAGTGGAGACAACAATAATTTAGGGCTCATGAAACGTTTCTTTGACGAATTAAAAGGAGACATCATCAATCGCATCAATCAAGACACGCAACAATGGTTTCCCAAAATAAAATCATCAAACATAAAGATCGACAATAGCACATCAATCTTAGATAAGCTCAACGACCTAAAAAGCATGTTCATTATACACCTTTCAGGTAGCTACGACCTTAACTTGTGCTATGGGGTCATCAGTGCAATTATTTTGCTTGAAAAAGATATTCGCCAGAACGACCGCATACGCAATCGCATTCTAATTCCCCTATCTCAATCATTGTAATGACATACACTATTGACGCATATATTATACTCAATGACACCATCCAATCGGTGGGGTTGAAACATCTATTACACAAATTCTTCAACATCGAAGCTTCAATAATAGAACATATTTCTAACGCAGAGATTTACGAGAGTTCAACGCCAACGATATATATCACTTCACCTGATACATATATTCTCAATCAAGACTTTTTTATTCCTCGTCGCACTCGCACAATAATAATCACCAATACGACATCTGATGACACCAATGTCATTAATACCACCGATGACGAATCCACGATAATAGAACGGCTAAACGCCATCATACACACATTGTCAATGCCTGACAATGAAAAGAGACAAAACACTCTTTCACAACGCGAAATTGATGTTCTACGCCTTGTTGCAATGGGATATATAAACAAAGAGATAGCCGACATGCTATCCATAAGTTTCAACACCGTTCTCACCCACCGCAAGAACATCACAGCTAAACTCGGCATCAAGAGTGTCTCAGGCTTAGGTTTCTATGCCATAATGAATGGCTACATATCAGAATCAGACCTAAAACTCTAAATCTCAATTTAGAAAAAATCTTTTTATCCTCAATTGAAAGAGCTATCTTTGTGTAATGATAAAGGAATTGCGACATATAATGTCTATGGTGTTAATTGCGATGGCGATTGTATCGTGCAATCGTGATGTTGCGACGATGGAGACACTCTCCCATGCCGAAGCCATTATGCAAGAGCATCCCGACTCTGCTCTGTCTTTGTTGCAGGCAATTGACACTGAGACTATTGCCACCGACCGCTGTCGCGCACTTCACGCCTTGCTCCTCTCGCAAGCCTATGACAAAAACTACATCGATCTCACTAACGACTCAATTATCACCATCGCCGTTGATTACTTTGCCGATAGCGACGATCACCATTATGCCATGCTCGCCCATTACTATCATGGTCGCATTTTTGAGAATACTCACAAATATCACAAAGCAATAATAGAATTCTCTAAGGCAGAACAGTTAGCAAAATATTCTGATGATAATTTGGCAATAGGTCTTATATACTCTCATTTGGGTGATGCATATAACGAATATTATGATTTTGAGAAAAGTGTAAAATCATTCTTGATAGCATCGAAATATTATGATCGCGCAAATAAACATCATCACAAATTGTATGCATTAAGTGATCTTACCGAAGCATATATAAATAATCTTGAATATGATAACGCTTCAGGAATTTTAAATCAACTAATAAAAGAAGCAAATGATTCATGTAACCATGCAATGATTCAGATTGGGATGTTGGATTTAATCTCTTTATATTCTGCCCAAAATAAACACTCAGAATTATTAGATTTATACGATTCCCTTCTTGCAGAATATCCCAATGTAAAACTCCGTTCAACGACCTACATGTGTGTCGCAAAAGCGTGTGCATATGCAGGACGACACAATGAAATCAACTCTTATATCACCAAGGCATGGAATGTTTCAATGCATAGAGCTGATACCATTTTGATACAAATAAATGCATCGGCAATATATGAATTGCTAAAGCAATATGAGCAGGCTCTTAAAAGTCTCAAATATGGTGGTATAAAACAGGACTCCAGCGTTAGGGTGATGTTAACCCAACCAATACTGACAGCTCAACGTGATTTATATCGTGCGGAATTAGAACTTAATAAACTGAAGCAACAACACCAGCTACACACAAGCATTTTAATGGGTATAATAATTATTATAGTTTTTGTAGTGTTGGCATATAGGAGGAATAAGAAGTACAAGCAAAAATTAGCAAGAAATGTTGTTATCGCTCAAAATTTAAGAGAAATACTACAAACTAATGCATCTGAGACACAGCATATCATCGATAATCTATTAGCTACACGCTTTGAGGTTATTGATAACCTTTGTAAAACATTATATGAAAATAAAAGTACAGGATTGGATAAT
>JAFXGB010000090.1 GCA_017520235.1 Muribaculaceae bacterium
CATTGTAGATTATTTTCTTATACTCTTCCAATTTGGCATCATCATTTGGATTTATGTAAAAATTAAGATATTCTTTGGCTTCTTTACGTGCTTCGTAAAGTTCCATAACCACATCTATAACCTGCTCTTTTGTTAACTTTATCAGGTGCTTTTTCAACTGTGCTTTTGACATACTTCTTCTTGGTATTCATTATTTATTCGATGCTTGACTGAGCTATCTTAATCGCTGCTTGCTTAAATTCATCTTCACCTTCTATGGCATCCAGAACTTTGTCGGCTACCCATAAAGTGAGAAGTTCTTTCTCGTCAATCTTGAAATAATTGGCAATCTGAACGACCTGGGAACGTTTTGCTCGTCTATCGCCTCTCTCTATTTTTGAAAACATAGGAGTATCTATTTCAAGCAATGAAGCCAGTTGTCTCTGCAGTACCCCGTGGGTGTCTCTAAGTTCTTTTATCTTTTGACCTAACAACATCTTTATTTCTTTTATATATTTGTTTAACCAATTATTTCCCAATGACCACCTTTATTTGGCCCAACTCTTTTAACGATTCCCTTATCTTGCAGATGTTTGATATTAGTTGCAATCCAACGGCGAGATACACCAAGATTCCCAGCTATTTCAGATAGTGTAATATTGGGATTATTCCTAATTTCATCAATAATTTGTAGTGCAGTTTCTGGTGCACTTTCTAGTGCAGTTTCTGGTGCACTTTTCAGTGCACTACGCTTTGATGCCTTTAATGTTCCATCTTTATGAGCAATATCAGCAATAATATTTCCCGCTGCTTCATGACAAGGAATAGTAATGCGGAAGAACGTGCGGTCTTCATCAGTAATGACTGTAGCACGTGGAGACCCGTTATTTTCCAAAACATTTTGTATGGTTGGAATGCCAGTGCTACGTCCCTCTGTCATATCCAGTTCTTTAAGATATTCTCCCAAGCGACGGTTGCGGTAACGTCGTGAAACAAGAATATCGCAACGGGAAATATCAGCGGCAGAAATACTTCTATCGGGACCACCCACATTCTGAATGGTTATACCATCTGGTTCTACAGTTATCACCACAGGTTCCCATTCCTGATAATCACGATGGTAAAGGCTATTAGTCACACTTTCTTCTAATGCCTGATACGGATAAGTATAGAACTTCCTACTGCGATAGTCATCATTAGGTTTGATGATACTTTGCATCACCAGCATGCGTTTGAGATATTCCAATGTGCGGTCAATGATTTGAGGCACGGAACCGGTGATAACAGCTCCCTCATACAGATTACTTGGATTGTTCAACCGTCCTTCAGGGAAATATACAATTTCGACTTGTGTACGCTTGAAAAACTTGCTTGGGTTCTCACAAAACATCATAGCCGCCACGTTGCGAAGCATTCTGTTCTCTTTTGGCCCGACATACAAATCCATCTGCTCAAGAATTTCCTGCAATGGTTTTGTATTGATGTCACTGGCAAGTTTACTTCCCACCTTCACCAAATATTCACGAAGAAGCAAAGTTGAGATGTCTTCCAAACGAATATCAAGATTCCCTCGTTCATCAAATGGTACACGGCTTGCCAACTCACGTAATTCATCAAGAACTTCACCTTTAGCAATGATACTGCTTGTGCCACTACGGACATAGAAATATTCCTTGGTCATACTTTTGGCCGTCACATTCTCTGGTACAGAATATGGTCGGTTGATGCCTGCTGGGCACCATATTACAAGCACACTCTTCCCATCTACCTCTTCTACACTTGTGCGAGGCATATAATAAGGTGAAATCTTGTTATTGTAACCTACCATCTCTTGAAGAATACCATCAATCTTTTCTGTTGGTATTCCTTCAACCGGACGAATCGCAATTCCAGTTGCTTCGTCTGTATCAACCCCAACTACGATGTAGCCACCTCCAAGGTCGTCGAAGTCGTTGGCGAACGCACACACGCTATGGTATATGCTTGCCGGATTCCAACCCTTCTTGAACTCAATTCGGTTGGATTCTATTTTCTGCTTATTCAGCAGGTCATTTATATTTATTGCTAGTGCCATAAATAAGTTTTTTAATAGATGTCACGAAAATTATAAAACTCTTGATGTTTGTCATAGATTTCTTTTAAAATCTTTTTTATTGCATCAGACATTTTGCGTTTTGAATCTTCGTTTATTGTAATATTCAATGATTTAAGTTGTTCTATTACCAAAGAATTGATATTCCGATTAGGGTTAAAAGTTTCATTGAAAACATCTTCAGCTATAAGAATTTGAAAAGGAGAAATACCATTTACGTTAGTTTCTTTTTCTAGTGCTTTATATGCTTGATGGATATCTAACAAGTAAAAATATTTTTCATAGAAGACTTGAAACCCTCTAATTATTTCATCTTGAGTAACATCTCTAACAGTGCATATGAATGCTCTATAAGGAGCTCTTGCTTCTGGATTTAGTGATGAAATCATTGCTATACTTTTGCACATAGACATAACAACAAATAACAAATGACCAATTTTTATATTAATCGGTCTGATTAAATCATAGAAAACTCTCCATGAAACAATCTCTCCATTGCTTAATGCTATTCCTCTTTCGTGACCATGGGTTTCAAAATGAAGAGTTACAATATCACCATCCTGAATACTTTCTAACACATTTTGGATTGCCAATTTAAAATCTTCTAATGAAGCAACATTGTAAAATAAAGAGAATGCTTCGCTTTGGTAATAATGCTTATATTGAACGATATCATGATAGAGTTCCTCTCCTGTTTTTCTATCAGAAGCCGTTAGGGATTGAATCATAACTATTCCCCATCGCTTAATTTCTGTATCAGGTTTATTCATGATTAATATCCTCTTTATTATATAAAATCAACAGCAAACTTATGAGCTCAACCGATGTATCCATGTTTGAATAGAAATATATCACATCTATTATTTAATTAACATACATAAATTCTAATCAGTATTCCAATAAGCAAGGGGGGCTCCATCAAAAATTGTGTCAATATCATCATCACTATACCCCATTTCATCTTGCGCATATGAACCATTGTATCTGTCATATGTTGGTTTATCTCGTTCATACGAATAATCACCGCAATCCTCTTCAGATTCATCATCGTCCTCATCATCGTAAATATTACGATAGACTGATGACGTTTCATCCCAGATTCCTATTTCTTCTTCTCCATTTAAAGGCTTACTGCATATATTCCTATCATTTGATCTGAAGATATGCATGTAATCACAAATAAACTGCGATATTTCACTGTTTACTCGCCATACCGATTCTCTACTACCTGAAGACTGGCCCAAAGCGATGAAGAGTAGATCTGCAAAACGATAGTTTTCCCATTCTGATGGGGGGAGTAAGAAATGACCTCTTCTAACACACATCTTCTTATTACACCAAAAGAATGGAATGTTATTTTGAGGATCAGAGCTTCCAAAATTCCCACATCGGCAAATGTAATTATTCGCCTCTGCATATTTCCTTATATAATTAGTGTAAAGAGGTTGATATGCATTATTCTTTGGCAGATACCCTAGTTCAATCATTTTTCCTTTATCGCTCACTAATCCGCATTTATCATCTATATCATAAGCAATAACAAACTGCTTAACAAAGAATTCTTGAGATTCATGAATATAATATTTGTCATTAATAATTTCTACATCTAAATTCTTCAGAAGCACTTGCTTCGCTATTTCTACGTATTCAGAACTTAACCATTCAATTACTCTTCCAAATAAATCGATAGAAGAATTATAGAATTTTACCACAAAATACAATTGGTTGTTTTTGATTTCTTTTGTTAAAATTCCATTGAATGATTCATAATCAATATCAGATTTAATCGCACTAATTGCAAGATACCCATTACAAGGATAAAAGAGCTCTTTAGAATATTTCAAAAAGTCTAATCGTTGCTTTCGTCCTTCTCCGATGACCAATTCCACCATTGATGAAGTTATAGTTGCATTCAGATCATTCTTCTTTGCTTTAAGTATATATAGAATGCCACAGATCACAGAACAAGCAGGGGTTGTTTCAACAAATTCTGAATATAAGACATCTAAAGATATAGAAGTATCTCCTGACGATATTTTCCCAAATAGATAACGAAGAATTTTTATCTGCGCCTCAGCAGATAATTCATGATAATGCGACTTAATTAAATTCCAATCGTAACTTATTGAAGGTTGCTTCTGCCATAAATACAACTTCAAGAATCCTGTAGCTCTTTGTTGCATCAGATATTGGTGACTATCATCAAGATTATCGGCAATAAACAATTTAGTTGCCAAGTCTTTGGTAGAGTTCACATCTGACAACATTACATCCTGAAAACAGGCATGTCTAAATAATTCTTTGTTCCTTGACTTCTTCTTATATGCATTATCTAAATGTTTGCGAATGTTTTCCATTCCTGGAGATTGAACAATTTTTTCCTCAAACAATATCCATCTTTCTCTATTAGACAGAACAGAGCATATCTTTTCTTCAGCTTTCTTTAACACAACATCCTTTAAATTGCCATAATATGCAAGCCATTTTAGTAAACTTCTAATATCACATATAGAGTTATAGCAATCTATCTTAACATAATTATATGAACTTAAACTCTTATATCCAAACTGCTTTATTATATTAGAAACAACTTGCCACTGAATCGCCATTGGAGCATCAACGATTTTATAGTCGTACAATTCTTTTAATAGCTGACTCATACTAAAGTTATTTGTTATTTGTTTGTACCTATTATAATATTGTTGACTTGTTATATAATCAGCCTTATATGCATCGTGAAGATCTTCCAGGTTATTAAGTCTTGAAAACTTCGCGTTTACTAATTCTTTAACCTTCTGTTTGGTAGATTCGAGAATCCAATCGCCAAGGTGTCTTATATGATAACTAATCCTAAATGGAGTAATGTCTTCTGCTTTGGTTGCTGAAATTACTGATTCGTTAGCACAATTAAGGAAGGATGTTTTTAATGCATCCTTGTATAATTGCGGCAAATTTTCGTAACTTTCAATAATTTCTTCACAGGCGTTATACCTAAAAAAGTTGTTTTTTAGATTATTGTATTTTTCAATAAATAGTCCTATATTATTAAATTCTTCGGTCGTGCAATCCCATATTTCATTCACCACATTTACATCGTTACTTAAAACTTTCAGTTGAGCAATTACATTATACTTGATTATATTTTCGTATTGTGCTTCTAATTGTTTCTCTAAATGTTTAATACATCTCGTTCCCATTTGACACATTAGAACTCCTTCTCCTTCACGATGAGTAGCGTTACAATTACTATAAACATAGAGTTTATGTTTAAAGTCTTTATAATCAGAAATATTTTTCGCATTCGAGATTTTATGCAAGCAATACAACTTACATATATCGACATTTGGCATTCCATAGTCATCCGACAAAGATCCAATATTCTTCTTGCAAAAATCTACGGGCAAAGCTGGTTGTAACTTCGGTGCTACGTATATGATTTCTTTTAAATCACTATCACTGAATTTTGACAATAACAAGGACCATGAAGGTGAAATACAATTATTTTTTTGATTATATTTAATTTCTTCACCATTATGATTAAACCTTTTTCTAAGCACAAATATATCATACAAATATTTTAACTCGTTAATGTTTTTCCCAAAATATTTATCATTAATAATTTCATTATCAACCCAAAATGAAAGTTCTAAAATATCTATCTTAAAATTTTGCGATTTCTTACCACTCCACCAAGGCATCTTTCCTTGCATGTACTCACATACGCAATCATATAATTCATCAATAGTATTAAGTTTATTTGTTCCATGTATACTATCGGAATAATTCTTAGATGCAGAAATTATTTCATCAACGTCATCGTCATCAAACAAATCTTCAAGCATACAATCTAATATATCTATATCATCTATGTTTTGTTTACGTTGACTACAATCATGAACATTTATTTCATAAATATTACAGATATCGTCTAAACTTTTAAATGATATTTGTGTGTTTTGTTCATAGAAATAAGAATCTATTTGATTTCTGTTACAACAAACAAGCGAATTCATTAAATCTTGATCAAAATTAGATAGAGACGCACGTTCTATATTTGTTGCTTTATTATTAATATGATTGAAATACACAAGTTGTCCCGTTTTAATCTCGGATAATAAATCCGTAGAAATAAATTTTATGGGTAAATTATAATATATTGGCAAGTTATAATCACTCATTCCGAATCGGTATTGCTTCAATGTACCCCAAACCAATATTCCTTTTTTTTCTATGGGACTATACTTATATATATATCCTATTTTTTTCATTCTTTTGTTGTAACTTTATTGAATTGTCAAATTTTGAACACAAATTTATAAAAGGATTTGCAGATTCACGAAGAAAACTCCGAAAATCTGAAAATCTCTTATAAAAATAATGCATTGGTTAGTTAATATTTATAAACTCGTCTTTCTGATATTTTTATATAATGTATGCCACTTAAGAGATTTCATTCCCGACTTTTATCCATATATAAAGACTCAACTATATTGATTTTTTTGGCTAAATCATGCCACGCTTACTTATTTTAGTAATTCCATTGCGATATCACGTGAAGCATTAATCAAATGGGGAAAATGAGCATCACTATTTACAATTATAGGCACTCCTTTTTCCTTTAAATGAGGCAACCACTCCACGTTAGGGAACAATCGATGATGATCAAGCCATGCTTTAGTGTTTATTTCCACCACAACCCCCTTTTCAATAATCAAATCCATCAAATCATAGACCAACTTGCGATACCACGCCTCCTTTTCTATCCCCTCTTTATAGTGTCCTGCGTTATGCCCTATTTTGTCAAAGTGCCCTATAATATCAAAACCTCCTGCCTCAAGCATCTTTGTCGATTGGCGATAAAATGTCTCTACCACATGGCGAATATCTTTATAAAAATATTTCTCCATTTTGATTTTGAAGTTATCGGCACTACCATCAACATCAATATAACCAAAGTCAGAAGGGATAAAATGCACCGAGCCTATACGATAATCTAATGGCAGGCCATCAAAATAGGAATTTGAGGGCCCCCATTCCTCTCCAAGATAGTCAATCTCCATTGACACATACAACTTAATCTTATCGCCATATACTATCTTAAGTCGGTTAAATTCTTCAAGATATTTCGAAACATTCTCATGCTTCATGTTGCATGTAGAGAGAATGGGCAGAGGTGAATGGGGAGAAAACCCATAATGGGTAAAACCCATTTCAATTGCCGATTTCACAAACTCCTCCATTTCCGCACGACCATCACAAAACTGTGTGTGCGAATGAAGATTATACAATCGGCTCTCCCCTATCTCCTTCAGAATATTCATTAGTATTCAAATTCTCTTTTTAATTTTCCGGAATTAATGCGGTGCATATAATACTTGAATACTACATACAATATTACAGCCACCAACCATCCACAGCTCACAGAGATGCTATAGTCCACCCCAAAGCCCTCAGGATTGGGTGCAAATAGAATATATGACACACTTACAGCGGTCATAAACATTGCAGGAACCAGCGTTATTATATATAGTTTCTTTTTGCGAGCAAGATACACTGTTACTGCCCACAATGTAAACACCGCAAGAGTCTGGTTACACCATGCAAAATATCTCCACAATACACTGAAATCAATCAACATAATGCAGAATGATGCAACAAAAATGGGTATTGAAACGAGTAAACGTTTCACAATCTTAGATTGATCAATGTGCAAAAAATCGGCAGCAATGAGACGCGCACTTCTCAACGCAGTGTCTCCCGAAGTAATTGGGGCAGCGACAACGCCAAGCAATGCAAGAATGCCACCAAATGTCCCTAACCAAGAGATTGACAAGTCGTTAACCAATGCACCAGCGCTATTATTGTGTTCAGCCATGTATTGTGTCAATCCTTCATATCCTCCTGTGAATGCAATCGCAGCAGCAGCCCATATCAAAGCCACAATGCCTTCTGCCACCATTGCGCCATAGAACACAGGTCGTGCAAGTTTCTCATTTTTCAAGCAACGTGCCATCATGGGCGATTGTGTCGCATGAAATCCCGATATTGCGCCACACGCAATTGAGACAAACATCATTGGGAATATAGGTAATTCCTTTGGATGACGACTGGCCAATCCATCACTAAACCCATCAGGAATTGAGAAATCGCCAAACAACATCACTCCAAGTATCCCAACAGCCATAAACAATAGCGCAAACCCAAATAGTGGATATAAATTACCGATGAGCTTGTCAATAGGCAACACTGTTGCAAGCATATAGTAAACAAATATCACAACAACCCAAAATATACGGTCAAGTGATTCAGGTGTCATTCCGGCTATCAAGTCTGCCGGTTGACTTACAAACACTGCCCCTACCAATATCATCAACACAAGTGAAAACACTCGCATCACTTGTTTTATGCCTACACCCAATTCATTTCCAACAACTTCAGGTAAAGATGCGCCATTGGCTCTGATTGAAACTGCTCCTGATATAAAATCATGGACAGCTCCCGCAAATATTGTTCCAACTACAATCCAAATAAATGCGGCAGGACCAAACATCACACCCATTATTGCTCCAAAGATAGGGCCAAGTCCGGCAATATTCAAGAACTGGATTAAAAACACCTTCCACGTGGGCATGGGCATATAATCGACATTATCACGCATTGTATATGCCGGCATAGCACGATTTTTATCTATGCCAAATATCTTCTCTACTACATAACCATAAACAAAATATCCGCCCACTAGCACCACAAGGGCGATTAAAAATGCTACCATAATCTAGTTATTTAGTTCTAATTCTATTACTCTATTTGACATCTTTATCAGTCTGTCTCTCATGACTCTTATATTCTTTTCAAGAGAGAGAATCTCATCACTATGATCAATACCCCCCAACGCATATTGACGACGTAACTCTTCAAGTCTTTTTTTGTCAACCTCTTGCTTGTTGCGAGCATCAAGATACCCTTCCATTGCCTCACGTGCAACCGGATTTTGAAATTCATCCCATGTCCTATATATCCCTCTACCGGGTATTTCAAATTCAAAGTCTGACTTTTTCACTTTCTTAATTGTCCCAATATCCTCAATCTCGGCAAGTTTGTCGGTATAGTCAGCCCCTTCTACCCATGTATCACGATAAGAAGTTATCTTTGCAAGATTACGCAAATTGGGCTCATCAACCGAATAGTTCTCACGCATCTCCTTGGGGATAAACTTATAGATTGTTACCATGCCATCATCGCGACCTCTATCAGTAGCCCACCAGCCCACACCGGTAAACTCATCAATAGCAAACATATAGTCATTATAAGGCGAATTGTAAGGCATACCTATATTTTGCGGTTGCAAAAACTCATTTTCATCTCTGCGCGAGATAAATATATCATATCCTCCTAAAGAATTTTCACCATCGTTGGCAAAATACATTGTAATACCATCACTCAACAGAAAAGGATAGTTGGCATCGCCGCCATCATTCAGATTATCGCCCAAACGGTGAGGTTTCTCCCATTTTCCGTCAGATAGACGACTTGAGCCCACCAACACATAATTATCATTCTCATCGGGCATTGCCCACGTCATTGTATTTTTGCTTTCAGGCATATATACTATTGTTAGAGGAGCAGCCTCAAAGTCGGCAGGTAAAACATCTCTTGAATTGATAGAGCCACTTTCTGAAGACAATTTGTAAAACTTAAAAAAAGTTTCGGCATCAACAGCCACGCTATCTATAATTTCGATCTGCTCCACACGATCAAGCATCGCTTGCATCTTTCCTATCTTATCATCTAAGAACGTTGCATCTTCCGACATTTTCTTCTTATCTTTTGCCAACGCCTCTTTATAGGCATCCATATACCCGGCTGCATCATCGGCGCGATAGTCCATAAATGCGATCTCAGCAAGATAACGTGGAGACTCGGTTATCTTTTTCTTGTGGGCAAACTCCAAATAAGGAATTGCCTCATCTGGACTTCCTGTATACATCAAACACACACCCACCCAATGATTTAACGCAGCATCTTTAGGGCGATCCTTCAATCGTTTCTTAAACACAGGCAATGCTCCGGCATAATCACCTGAGCGATACATATCTTTAGCCTCCTCGTAGGTAACAGCATCAGCCACTCCACAAGTTAACGCAAACAATAATAAGCTTAATATAATGCGACGACTCATAATCTTCTTAGAATTAAAACTCAAAGGTAGCAAGAATTAAGAAAACAACAAAAAAGAAATTCCAAAAGGGGAATATAAATTGAAAGATCTTTTTACACTAGACATTTTTGTTATTTCTGCTCTCCTTTCTCATTTTTATAATGTAACTTTGTGGGAAATATAAATCCCGATTATGAGATTACGCATTTTTGCATCTATAATACTGACTTTGATTTTTGTATCAGCTTTTCGTCTAAATGCCGAAAACTCCGATACAATCCCCCGCATAAGCCTCATCACTTGCTATGCCGGCAAAGATGTGTATGAATTGTGTGGACACACCGCAATACGCATACAATATAATGGTAGCGACGATGCAGTGAACTATGGTTTATTTGACTTTGACTCGCCCAATTTTGTCTATCGATTTGTAAAAGGAGAGACCGACTATCATGTTGGGGCTTACCCGTTTGCCTATTTTATGCGAGATTATTGTCGCGATAATCGCCGCGTGGTGGAACAGCAACTAAACATCACTCCACAACAAGCATGGGAGATTGTGGAACTGCTTTCTATCAACCTACGCCCCGAAAATCGCGTTTACCGATACAATTATGTAAAAAATAATTGTGCCACACTCCCCATTGGAATTATAGAGAAAGCCATTGGTGATAGCATCACATTTTCAACACCCACAATCCCTGGCTCGGAAGAATGGTCATTCCGCGACGAGATGAGACACTTCCATCGCAACTACCCATGGTATCAATTTGGGATTGACTTGGCACTGGGCGTGGGACTTGACTACACGTTGACACTTCGTGAGAAAATGTTTGCACCTGAAGCCCTTGAACAGATGATGCATGGCGCCATAATAACCGATTCCATCGGCAACGAGATACCTATCGTTGCAGAAACTCACATTCTCAACAATGGGAACCCCAATGGAGCACAATTAGAGCCAACACCTTGGTATCTCACCCCTATGGCTACATGCTCGCTATTGTTTATCATTATTCTTGCATTTACGATTAAAGACATTCACCGTAAAAAGGTTACGCGATGGATTGACTGTGTGATATTTACACTCTTTGGGGTAATGGGCTGTCTGCTCACCTTTTTGATATTTATCTCCATTCACGAAGCCACATCACCCAACTATCTATATGTGTGGCTAAACCCATTATGCTTCATCGCTGCAATTGGTATATGGTTAAAAAAATGCAAGAGCATCCTAATCTGCTATCATTTTATTAACTTTGTAGCTTTATTAGCATTAATTGTTGCATGGCATTGGTTGGGACAATCAGCAAACATTGCTTTTATACCACTAATCATGTGTAGCATAATGCGTTCATTCAATTACTATTATATAAATAAATGCGCCATAAAGAAAACCGCATAACAAGCCGTATAGCTCTTGCCATCATCGCATCGATGGTAACCATGGGTATTGCCGCACAAGCACCGGCAAAACGCCCTACTCTCGTTGTGGGCATCATGGTTGACGGCTTAAATAGCGATTATCTCGAATTGCTGAAAGGCTATTTTGGCGAAGGCGGATTTAAACGTCTGATGCGCGAGGGGGTTACTCTTGAAAATGTAGAATATGGACCCGGTGCTGACCGAGCATCGGCAACAGCAATGATTTTCACCGGAGCAACGGCCTCTGTCAACGGCATATCGGCATCAACAGTTTACGACACCGAGAAGAAGATAGACTACCCTATACTGCTCGATCCCTCAAAAATAGGCAATTACACCAATGAGACTTATTCGCCATCGGCACTATTGGTATCAACACTTGCCGATGAGATACGCATCGATGGTGGTGGAATAGGATATGTCTATTCTATTGCCCCCGATGCTACTCAAGCAATATTGATGGCAGGACATGCGGGAAATAGCGCTTTTTGGATTAACGATATCACCGGTCGATGGGCTACAACAACCTATTATAAGGATGTTCCTACCCCCATTC
>JAFXGB010000091.1 GCA_017520235.1 Muribaculaceae bacterium
GGCTATTGGAGCTACAACCGGTGGGATCGTAAATTGTTTCCTCAACTATAAATGGACTTTCCGAGGCAATGATGTGAGCAAACGCGCAATGATTATCAAGTATGCGTTTGTGTGGGTGGGTAGCCTATTGCTCAATTCCTATGGCACCGACTTTGTCCACTACCTATTTGTCAACTGGCAATGGCTTATCGACTTAGGGTTTAAAGATGCAGGTTGTTTCATGGCCGCCCAGCTATTGGTCTCATTTGTGGTATCGGTATTCTGGAACATTCTACTTCAACGCTATTTTGTGTTTCAAGATCTCGACATAAAAGGCTTCTTGTTTCACCATAGAAGCATTACAAAAGATAATAATAAAGACTAAATAATATATTCTTATATGAATTACGCTATTATTGCAGCCGGCGAAGGCTCTCGTTTGGTTCAAGAGGGAGTAAAACTCCCCAAACCATTGGTCAACCTCAACGGCACTCCAATGATTAAACGTCTTATCGACATATTCTTGCGATGCAATGCCACCTCGTTGAGCATCATCGTAAACGAAGAGATGCACCAAGTGCGCGAATACCTCGAAAGCCTCGACATTCCCGTGCCTTTCCGCCTTGTAGTGAAATCCACTCCAAGCTCAATGCACAGCTTTTATGAAGTGAGCCGCCATTTCGAAGATGGAAAATTCTGCCTCACCACTGTCGACACAATTTTCCACGAAGAGGAATTCAAAAAATATATCGAAGCTTTTGAAAACGACACCACCGGTGCCGACGGGTTTATGGCGGTAACATCTTTTATCGATGATGAGAAACCTCTATATATCGACACCGACACCGACCTCAATATCACCGCGTTCAAAGACGCAGCGTGGGACGGAGTGAAATTCATTTCAGGCGGTATATATGGTTTGACCCCTCCTGCTCTTCGTGTGCTTGAAAATTGCATGGAGAATGGGGTGTCGCGCATGCGCAATTACCAACGTGCGCTCGTCGATGCCGAGCTAAAACTCAAAGCGTTCCCATTTGAAAAAATCGTCGACGTTGACCATGCCGGCGATATTGAAACAGCTGCTGCATTTGCCGCTTTACGTCCTTAACAAACTCATAGAATTAAATTATTCACATTAATATAATATAAGCGATGGCTGAAATTACAATTGCCGGCATAATGAGAGCCGGTGCTTATTCACCCAACCACATTGGCAACGATGCTGCGATATTTAACGTAGTGGCCGAACATTTGCGCAAACGTGGTTGCATCGTAAATGTATATAGCGAAGAACAACTCATTGCAGGTAAAGTTACCGAAAATGTGATTGTGAATATGTGTCGCGAACAAAAATCTATCGCCCTTTTGCAAAAAATGGAAGATGAGGGCAAAATCGTAATCAACTCAGGTTATGGTATCGAGAATTGCACTCGCGAACGCATGACACGAATCCTTTTGGGTAGCAATATCCCCTATCCCGAAAGCCTCATGGTAAACACCGACGAAGGCATCAAAGACGCCCTCGTGAAAGCAGGTTTTTCTCAATGTTGGATCAAACGTGGCGACTTCCACGCAATGCATAAAGAAGATGTGAGCTATGTGCGTCACC
>JAFXGB010000092.1 GCA_017520235.1 Muribaculaceae bacterium
CACCACCCATGAAGATTGTACCCCAAATGTCGTGTGGATGAGCTTCGCCATCATAGAAGAACATTGATGCAGGTACATCTGCAGGGATTTCACCTTCAGCAAAGAAGTGGCTTGGAGCACCAAACCAGAAAAGATAAAGTGTAGCAGTAAGGATAAAGCACGCAAGGATTACCAAAGATGCATTCTTGATTCCAGGTGCATTTGATTTTTGAGTTTTAGCCTTTGCTTTAGGAGCAACTTTAGGAGCTGCAGCAGGCTTTGTTGCATTGGGCTTTTGAGCTTCCATAATTTAAAAATTAGTAATTAGTTAAATAATAATTAGTTTATAAAATAATTAATTTATTAGTATTCCAATGTTATACTTATATATACCGACACACATACGGCATTATATATAAAAACGAATATGCAAAAGTAATATTATATTTTCAACTTTCAAATTTTTTTGAGTCAATTTTTCCCTTTTAACTACACTTATTTCATTTTTGCGAATATTTCTCAAATCCTTAATATATGATAATTTTTATTTACTCTCACTAAATCTTTTTGAAGCGAGAGGTTTTCTCCGTCACTTTTTCCGATTTATTGGCCTATAATTCAGCATTTTTCAAAAAACACACACATCTTCCTCCGCTAAAGTCATGATTTAAAATTATCTAAAATCGCAATATTTTTATGTCCTTAAAAATGTTATGTTACAAAATAATTAATAACTTTGTTACAATAAAATCCTTAAATATAATGACCAAAGACTTATCGATAAAGAAAGGCCTTGACATTAATATAATAGGAGGAATCGAATCTGAGAAACCTCCTTACCTCATTCCGGTCAAGACTTGTGCTGTGGTTCCCGATGATTTCACCGGTCTTACTCCCAAAGCGATAGTCGCTGTTGGCGACCATGTAAAAAAAGGCACCCCCATTATTATTGACAAAAAAAATGCCAATATAGTCATTGTTGCACCCATCTCAGGTTCAATTAAAGAGATTGCGCGAGGTGAACGTCGCAAGATTCTATACATTTCAATAGAAGCCGACAATAACGAGGAAGCTGAATCATTCGACACATCTAATATAAATTCTCCCAACAATGCCCGACAACTCTTAATGCAAAGCGGGCTATGGGTACAAATGCGTCAACGTCCTTATGACATTATCCCTGATGCCACAGTTGTGCCTCGCGATATTTTCATCACGGCCTTCGACTCTGCCCCATTGGCTCCCAACTACGACTATATATTAAATGATGTAGAAAGAGAATTAACCGAAGGGGTTAAGCTATTAAAGCAGCTCACCTCGGGTAATGTTTACATATCCACCCGCAACAATTCCAATATTAAAAGCATCGAGGGGGCTGAAATGGTCATCGTAAAAGGACCACACCCTGCCGGAAATGTCGGAGTGCAAATAGCAAACATCTCCCCTATCAACAAAGGTGAAGTTGTGTGGACTCTTGATGCGGTAACACTTCGTCGCATTGGGCATCTTGTTATAAATGGCACTATCGACACCTCAACCATTGTAGCCCTTACCGGGTCGGAGGTAGCCGAGCCCAAATACATTAAGACGGTTCAAGGCGCAAAAATCGATACCTTAATAACGAATGAAATAAAAAATGACCAAAATGTACGCATCATTTCAGGAAATGTACTCACCGGCAAAACAACACCTCGTGATTTATTCCTTAGATTTCCATACAACCACATCACTGTGATTCCCGAAGGAAATGACGTGGCAGAGTTTTTAGGTTGGGCATCATTATCCCCAAGAAAAATGAGCGTAAGTAGGTCATTCCCCGGGCATTTCCTTTTCAAAAAGAAATTCTCACCCGACGCGCGCATCCTTGGAGGCAAAAGAGCGATGATAATGTCGGGCGAATACGACCGAGTATTTCCATTTGATATATATGCCGAATACCTACTCAAAGCCATCATTTCACGCAATATCGACCAAATGGAAGCACTTGGAATTTATGAGGTTGCCCCCGAAGACTTCGCACTATGCGAATATGTCGACACCTCTAAAATTGAGATACAACAAATTGTGCGTGAAGGCCTCGATTTCCTTCGCAAAGAA
>JAFXGB010000093.1 GCA_017520235.1 Muribaculaceae bacterium
GATATAAATGCTGTTTTTACTATTAGCCTTTGTGTTTAAGCGACTCTACATAGTCATCAATGTGATGCAATTTCTGCGGAATATTGATGCGTTGAGGGCATAGAGGAATACATTGTCCGCACCCTATACAGTGATTAGCTTGACGCAATTTAGGGACACTTCGGTCATACCCTACAAGGAATGCTTTACGAGCATCGCGATATTTTTTGTTCCCTTCATTCACGATATATCCTTCATTGAGACACTTGTTGTAATGCCAAAAGACTCCGGGGATGTCAATTCCATAAGGACAAGGCATACAATATTTGCAATCGGTGCAAGGAATTGTTGGATATTGAATCATCAGGTCGGCAGTCTCTTTGAGGAATTGTAGTTCCTCTTCGGTTAATGGTTTTAGTGGAGAATATGTGCGTATATTATCTTGAAGATGTTCCATATAGGTCATGCCACTTAATACCGTCAACACATTTTCGTATGTGCCACAAAAGCGGAACGCCCATGAAGCTATACTCTTTTCGGGCTCACGTTGTTTCAATCTTGCAACGATGTGGTCGGGAACTTTCGCTAATCGGCCTCCAAGCAAAGGTTCCATAATCATGACAGGAATCCCACGTTTCGTTAATTCTTCGTATAGATATTCGGCGTTGGTGTTAGAGGGATTGTTAGCTTTAGCATGTTGCCAATCGAGGTAGTTCATCTGAATCAAAACGAAATCCCATTTTATCTCATCATGAAGCGAAAGCATGTAGTCAAACACTTTTACATCGCCGTGATAAGAGAATCCGAGGTTGCGAATTTTACCCTTTTTACGTTCTTCGAGAAGGAAGTCAAGTATGCCATTGTCGAAGTATCGTTTCTTTAATAGCCCCATTCCATCTCCTCCGCCCACAGAATGTAGCAAATAATAGTCGATATAATCCACTTGCAGATTAGTAAAAGAGTTGTGATACATTTCCAACGATGCTTCTCGGCTATAGTTGTGCATGTTTGACAACTTTGTTGAGATATAGAATTTTTCTCTTGGATGTCGTTTTAGAGCTATGCCTGTTGATTTTTCTGACCATCCTTGCACATAGATTGGAGATGTGTCAAAGAGATTTACTCCATGTTCGATTGCATAATCAATAAGTTCGTTTACAGCATTTTGATCAATGACATTACCATCTTTTGCCGGCTCCTGGAGCCTTGGCCAACGCATACACCCATATCCGAGAATAGATACTTTGTCTCCGGTTGAGGGGGTAGTGCGATAGGTCATTCCTTCTGAAGGAACTGTCTCAGGTGTTGTTTCAGCCTCTTTTGCTTTTTCGGTTGTGCATCCACACAATGCAGCTGCGGTTGCAGTGGTGCCTACACCCATTACTTTAAGGAAATCTCTGCGGGTTATATCTTTATGAGCCATTTTTCTGCTGATTTATAAGATTAAATTGTGTGGTGAACTTTGTTCCCCTCAACATATATTGCGCTGAATGGTCGCACCGGACACAGATTTTCACATGCACCACAACCAATACAGCGTTCAGTATTTACTACCGGAATTTTTGGCGCATCGGGTTTGTCTTTTTGTTCTACCATCATTATCGCTCCGGTGGGGCAATGGCGTGCACAGTTGCCACATTTTACTCCTTCGGCAAAGGAGATACAATTCTCTTTAATCCACACAGCGTGTCCTATCTGGATTGATGATTTTTCTTCTGCTGAAATGGGGTTTATCGCATTGCTTGGGCACACATCAGCGCAACGAGTACATTCGGGACGGCAATATCCACGCTCGTATGACATTTCGGGTTGCATGAGTGTAGCCAAGTCTCCAGAGGGTCTTAATACTTGATTGGGACATGCCGATATACACAATTGGCAGGTTGTGCAATGTTGTGATAGGTGTTTTTGGCTGATGGCTCCTGCCGGAACTATCGGAGTATTGCGTGTAGGTATTTTCTTGTCAAGAATTATGGCAAGCCCCCCATCAACTTTGTTCTTGCGTTTCCTTCTCCTGCGTTTTTGTGCATCAACCAAAAATGTAGTAGCTATTATAGTGCTAATAGATAAAAATGTGCGGCGATTATCATTTGTGGTGTTTTCTTTAGCTCCGCTTTTTTGTCGGCGATAGCTATATTTTATAGCTCCTTGACGGCAATTGTCTATGCAGTCCATGCAAGCAACGCAACGGCTATAATCTATTGCATGGTTTTTGCTGTCGATACATGATGCCTTACATTTACGTGAGCATAATGAACAACCATTACATTTTGTAGTGTCTATAACCGGTCGGAAAAGAGAGTATTTGGACAAGAATCCTAATAACGTTCCCACCGGACAGATAGTGTTGCAATAAGTGCGACCGCTACGCCAAGCGAGGAAAATAAGTACAATAAAAGATATACTTGCAATGACGAGTGTTGTTATGCTTTTAATCCACACATCCACGTGGTAGAAAGCGTAACTATTGGCTCTTTCGGCAAAATATGCTAATAGGTTATTTCCCCATTGATATATTGGCGCGAATAGATTTGAAATAATACGCCCATAGGTACTATAAGGTGCGATTATGGATGCTATAGCTGTAAAACCTCCGATTATTGTAATGAAAAATAGAATGAGAGTGATGTATCTCCACCATTTTTTCTCTGGAGAATGGGAGAAGCGAGCTTTTTTCTTGCGACGTTTTCCGCTAATCCATGATATAATGTCTTGGAAGATGCCTAACGGACATATTACGGAACAATATATGCGCCCAAAAAGGAGTGTCAATACGATAAGAAATGCAATAGTTCCGATGTTTAGGGCTAATAGAGCAGGAAGGAATTGAATCTCTGCCATCCAGCCACACCATGCATGAGCTATTCCTGTAAAATCAAGGAAAAGCATTGTTAAAGCAATAAAAAATATTGAAGCGAGGACAATCCTTATCTTTCGTAACATATTCATGGGATTTTGTTTATGTTACAAAATTAGCAAAACGTATTGAAAATAAAAATGCCTTTGCTCAATAAAAGCAAAGGCATCTCTGGTGTATTATGAAGAATATAGTTTTTAGAAGCGGAATTTATAAGTCGCACCGATTATATTGATATAACTTGTTTCTTCAGTGAGGTCTTTGAATTCGCCTGATTTTTCGCCAATATTTATGTCTTTATTGAATTCGTAGTCAAAGCGATAATAAATCTCAATGCTGCTACGACGATCAAAACGATATTCAGCACCTATTGCAGTTCGTATATTTTCAAAATACTCATTGCCGGCATATTTTGTTGTTACAGGGATAACCTGTGTGCCATCTTCCGAAACAACATCTCTTGTGATTGATGCGCTTGGAGCATTGAGCGTATTGATGAGTTCTACTGAAATGAATGGGGTCAAAGGGATGTGGCGGAAAGCATACTCTGCCTTCAAACGACTCTTAAGCACCCATTTAGGATTGGCTTTTTCACCCTCGTCATACAGTTTATATCCTCCATGTTCTTTTTCGTAGGTTGTAAACTGCCCTAATTCACGAAGACTGAATCTCCAATTTGAATAAGTCTTGTAATAAAGAGTAAAACCAAAAGCTCCGCGATGACGAGATTCCCAATAACGTTCATAATTTGTTTTGGGTTTACCATCGTGATTGATAAGGATATAAGTGTATTTTGCTTGTAGCTTAAGCCAATCAAGAACAGTATATGAACCACCAATTTCAGTGTACATGCGATCAAATGTTCCTAAATTATCTTTGATGCGGAATTCTTGATCCCATTCTACGTTAAATTTGCGAGAAAGAGATTTTGAGATATTCCATCCGGCACGAAATTGGAAATCATTTTCAGTGGTTTTATAAATAGGTTCTTCATCTTGTGCAAAAGATGTAGTTGATATAAAAGCACAAATTAAAGAAATAGCTAATATGCGTAGTTTAGATAGTTGCATTATAGTTCAGGTTTTAGTTTTGTAATATTGTTTAATGCAGTGTTAGATGTTTCAGCATCTCCTGGATAATAAACTTTGATGAAAGCAGCATCGCGAAGGAAATCGACATGACCTATTTCGATTTTCTTTATATCAAGACCTGTGCGTTGCTTCAAATCAGCCATGAGTTCATCGTGCTTTTCAGGTGTAATAAGTTCAATGCGGTCATATAAGATGAGTTTTGAACTTGTGCTTGAAAGGAATTTCTGGTACTCAAAAAATCCGATGATTAAAAGAATTAGCAAGTTGGTAGCGCCAAGGACAGCATAAGAGACACTCAAAGAAAGTCCATTAATAACTGAAATAGCGATAACCATGAACAAGTAAGTCATCTCTTTGATGGGGACAGTTTCGGTACGATAGCGAATAACTCCAAATATCGCCAAAAGCCCAAGAGTGAGACCTATTTGTAATTTGATGCTTTCCAAAAGGAAGAGCAGAAGGAACATTCCGGCAGAGAAAAAGATGAGAGATTTGTAATATTCGCGATTACGATTTTTGCGGTAGTAGCAAAAATGTATCATTATAAAGCACACAATCATGTGGAAACTGAAACGCAACAATAGGTGCCACATTTCTTCAGCATTCCATAGTTGTGCGCCGAAAAGGCTTGCTACTGTATCGCCTGCATAGCCAAATTCATCGGCGATAGATGGATCAAATTCAGGTAGTTGTATCATAATTGTATTGAGCTATTTTTTTTAGTAATATGATTTTCTTTTTAAAGCGATTAGATTTTGCATCAGGGTTAGTTAATGCTGTTCCCACGCAATATTTGCTGATTTTAAAAGGCATAATGCGCATTTCTCGCAATATTTGTCTCATGGTAGAGACATAACGTCCATCTTGTTTTAATTCAATGATTATTATATCATTAAGATTGTCATCATTGTTGTGAATAAAATTGTGGAAGTTGACATTCAAATCGATTGTAATGCGTTCGGTCTTCTCTTTATTCACAAGCGTTATGCGGGAGAATTCTGTAGTTAGAGCTGGTTGTAGAGCATGAAAAAGGTATTTCGTGTTCTTTCCTATAAATTTCACCGCTTCATCATTCAGCTTTATTAGAGATGTATCGGTGCTGGGAACAGAAATGCGTATTTTCTTTGTTCGTCCTCTATTGTTTTTGTTCTTTATTTCAAGGAATGAAATCTTAGATTCAATATATGTGCGACTTCTAATCTTTTGACGACAAAGTTTGCGATTATGGTGTACTGTGTACATCTCAAGAGTATCAGTGTCGTAATAGATTGTCGAGTAACTATTAAGAGCACCGGTGGTGTATTGCACCATATATCCCATTAGGTGGGCACGCTTTAGAATTTGAGCTAATGCACAACGCGGAGCAACAAATTTTGTGTCAGTGCGATTCATGAGCTTGACTGATTTCATTTCGTCAAGACTTATTCGAGGCATCTGATCCCAAATTACTGCTTCTGAATTGTTGTGAGCCACCATTTTAGGGTTTATTAATCAGAAAATTTATAGTTATATTCTTTGATTGAATACAATTTGCCGTTTGGAAGATAGTTGTACTGTTTCTTCTTTGTCCCATCGGGGTTGTATTCATATTTTCTGATTCTAACAGGTTTATTACGATCGTTATATACAATTTCTTTGGCAACAAGACCATTTTCGCCGTAAGTTGTTACGACGCGTTCACGTTGTCCGTAGGATGCATATTCGATTTCTTCTATTTTACGACCTTGTTCATCGTAAATAGTCAGGTGGTCCATCCAACGGTTTTTGCCCTTTGAATCGGTATTCCACTCGGTAACAGTTAGATTTTTGCGTTTTGCTCGTTTGCTTAGTGTTTCGGGACTTACTTCTTGTGCCATTGCAACAGATGCACACATAAAAGCGATTAAGCAAAGTAGGAACTTATATTTCATTGCAGTCTAAGGTTGATAATTCTTGCAAAATTAAATAATAAAATGCATAAATGGTACTATATTTTAATAATTGCAATTTTTTATCGCCTTAAAGGATGATATTTCTTTGGTTTAAATTTAATTAACAATTCAATGAACAAGATAATGAGAAAGTAGCAACAAGTGAGGATCCATAACATAATGTAAGGATGTGTGTTTTGCTCAAGTGATGCACCATTAGAATTAATTCTGATGAAGCCTTCCACTCCCCATGTTGCGGGGATGCAGTTTCCAATCCATATCCATAATTTTCCCATCGCATATCGAGGCCAAGTCAATCCTGAGAGGAACAAGAATACAACAGAAGAGAACACGACAATGAGCATTGATGATTCCCTTTCGGAAACAGCGCGTTGGAAAATCATTCCAAAAAAGATTGAAGAGAATACAAGAGGAACTATGAATAATAAGTAATCAACAACATTGCCTATATTTGGTAGATTGAAAAATACAGGGACAAAATATAGGATGTAAATAACTAAAGGAATGTAAATTGTAAAGTAGCAAAGAGCTTTTCCTATAATAGTTGCTGTTGCTGTGGCTTTAACAGCAAGAGGATCAATTCCTCGGTTTCTCATTCGGCGTTCATTAGCCCCTCCTCCGAGCATTGCAATTCCTAAAATGAGGCTTTGCTGAATGATTAGGATTAAAATTCCGGGGATTACAAATGATGCAAAACCTTGTTTTGTGTCGCCAAGTATTATAGATGTACTATTAATGGGTTGACTATCGGTGTTATAAAGTTCTTGTCTGATTTTTGTGCCGGTAGCAAGCGATAAATCGGTCATTGCCGAAAGTAATTCGCGGTAGCGGATTAGTAGCCCCATGTCAGAATAGAATATCACATGAGATTGTTCTCCTCGACCTATGTTTTTTTCATAATCTTCAGGAATTACCAAGATACCATAACATGCCTTTTGTGCATGCCATTGTCGGGCTTCGTTGAGGTTTGATGCATACCCTATGATTTTTATTGCTTCAGTGGCATCGGTCATGCGTGTGAATTCGCGACTTGCTGTTGTGCGACAATTGTCAACGACTGCAACTGGAATATCCCTAACAATTTCAGGATTGTAAATAAGTGTATAGATAAGTGGATATAATGTCGGAAGTAAGAAGAAAAAGATCAGTACTCCGGCATCGGTAAACACAAGACGAAATTCCCTGCGCCAAACGAGGTAAAGAGAAGTTACCCATTTCAATATTTTGTCAATAATGCGTCTCATGTCATGGGATATAAACGGGATGTAACAATGCTCGTTTTAAACGATGGAGGAGAGGAAGTACAACAAAGGGGATGGCTATTAGCACGATGAAATACCATCGTGAATAGAATAGGGGTAAGCCATTTAAGGCTTGGTCTACATATATCAAAAAATAGTATCTCAAAGGAATGATATAACTAAAAATTCCTATTGCTCCATACATATTCTCTACCGGAAATGAAAATCCTGTAATAGAAAATGATAGTATTCCTATGAGTGAGGCGATACTTACTGCTAATCTTAGGTTAGGAATAAGGCAACAGATGAAAACAGCAAATGTTTGTGTCGCAATTACAAAAAGAATCATTGCAAATATCATTATCAGAGGATTGCAATGCAATGGAAAATGGTTGTAACTATAAAGCAGTGATTGGCTGAAGATACCAATAATCGAAAAAATTATTGTATGTGGTAACAATTTTCCTATTAATGCTCCGAGGATAGAGCCGTTAGCCGTTTTTAGCCATTCAATAGAACTGCCTTGTTTCAGTTCTGAGCAGATAGAAAATGAGGTAACAAGCAATATCATCAATGCAATGACACCAGGGATGAAGGAGTTGCTTAGATATATCGAGTAATTAGTCCATGGATTGTGTATCGGATGGTCTTGGAATACAATGGGCTGTAACAGTGTTTCTACTTGTTGCGGGTTTATTCCTTCAGCAACAAGAGTTGTGAGAACGATATTCCCTGATGTAGATACTGCAATGGTCTTAAATCCTTTAAATGCGAGTGTGCCGGGAATAAAATAGGTGAGATTGGAGTAGTAAGAGATTGTGGGAGTGCGATTGCTGATTGCCTCTTGTTCAAAATCTTCAGGGATAAGGAAAAAACCAAAAATATCACCTCGACCAACTTTGTCCATTGCTTCATTAAAGCTCGTTGCTTGTTCGGTAATCTCTATTGTTTCCATTGCAGATAAAGAACGAGTGATTTTGCGTGACATCGTCGAATTGTCAAGGTCAATAATTGCAGTGGGAACTTTTAGCGGGAGCCCGGGATTTAATAAACTCAAGAAAAATAGAGACATGGCGATGGGAATTATTACCATCGTCAATAGGTAAATGCGTCTGCCAACAAGCAGTTGCATCTCTCTTTTTACTATCTCTAATATCCCAAAAATCATAAAGACTTAAGGCTTTTGATAGATAATTGTCATTCCGGGGCGAAGATTTTCAATTTTGTCAGTAGGTCGAGCTTTTATTTGGAATGTGCGACTATCCCAGTCCCCTGTCGTTTTTGTCGCTCTCCACACAGCATAGGAGCCCATGTCTTTTGAGTAATAAACAGTTGCCGACGCAGTCTTTTCTCCTAAAGCAGGAATCATAATGGTTATTTCTTGCCCTATTGGTAGATGTTCTAAAAGTTCTTCTCTGACATTAAATGTTACCCACATATCGTGAAGTTTAAGAACACTCATTATTGGTGCACCAAGAGCGATGAGTTCCCCTTCATTGGGATATATTTCGTCAATTTCGCCATCACAAGGGGCTGTCAAATATTGATCTTCAAGAATAGCTTCAACCTCTTTAATACTCCCCCTTGCTGCTGTTACCATTGCGGCAGCACTTGTTTTATCTTCTTGTTGCGACCCATCAATAGCAAGTTGATATTGACTTTTCGCGGCTTTTTCTGCTGCATCGGCAGCTTGATAAGCCGCAAGTGCTTCATCTCGTTTTTGCGCTGAAATTACATCTTGTTTGTATAATGATTCCATGCGATTATAAGTTTTTTGAGCAATTGTTTTCGCCGCTATCGCTTGTTGCCAAAGTTCGTAGGCCGATTGTATAATTTGAGGACGTGCGCCCATATCAACTTTGCGATTTTGGGCATTGGCTACAGTCTCCATTGCTTCGGCTTGCATGAGTTTTGCTTCGACGAGTGATGAGTGAATGTGGACAAGTGTGTCCCCTTGCTTTACATGATCACCTTCAGAAACATAGAATTTTGCTATGCGTCCAGGTAATTTGCCGGAGACTCTTACGGCGGTGGCATCGGCTTGTCCTTCTATGATTTCGGGCGGTGGCGATAGAAATAAAAAACCGGCAATGGCGAGGAGTGCAACTCCTGCAAGTATGCCACACAGAATAATCATTAATCCTTTTTCCTCTTTTTTCATTGCGTATAAATTAATTGTTTATTAGCGTTCCTAAAGTTTTAGATAAATACACGTTACATAGATAGACCTCTATTTCAGCATCAATGTTTTCGGAATTGGCTTTTAACCAGGCTGTTTGAGCTTCCATAACATTGTCGATAGATAATACTCCCTCTTTAAATCCGGCTTGTGCCATGCGTAGGTTTTCGTTGGCATTGGCTAGATTTTCTTTGGTCATGAGGAGTGTTTTTGCCGCTTCTGTGGCTTTATAGGCGGCCTGATTTACCTGTAGTTCTATTTTCTCTTTGGCGTCAGCAAGATTTAATTGGCTGATTGTTACATCGGTCTTTGCTGCTTGGTATTTGTTGAAATTTCCACCCCAATGCCAAATGGGAATTGTGAGTGTTGCTCCAATAGAGAATGCTCCGTCAAATTTTTTCTGGAATCCGTTATACATATTTGGGTTGCTGAACATGTATGAGCCTATGACAGCCAGGTTGGGCATCATAGCAGATTGAGCGATGCGTTGTTTCTGTTCATACATTTTCACCCCGAGTTCAAGTGCTTGTATGTCATTGCGTCGTGCAAAAACATCTGCCATATTATATTCTTTTGCAACAGGGAATGAATAGGGCGATTTGGTCAGTTCTTCATCGGCAAGAATCAAGGGCGTATTTATTGGCAACCCACATAGCTGAGCCAATGACATGCGAGATAGAGATAATCCGTTTTCGACTTTGGTTAAATCCACTTGTGCTTCATTAAGTTTTACACTGACACTAAGCAGGTCGCTTTTTGTTGCAACACCTTCGTTGAGCAGAACTTTCACATTGCGTTGCAATGTGTCAAGCAGATTTACATAGCTTGTAGCTAATTTATGTTTGGCTTTTAGTGATACAACTTGCCAATAGGCGGCATCGACAGCGTAGATAATGTTTTCGGCATCAATATTGTGAGATGTTTTGGCGAGTTCTTCAGCAAAGTGGGCGAGCTTGTTCATCGCAATTATTTTGCCCCCCATAAAAATGGGTTGTGTAATAGTTAATGCTCCAAAAAACATGTTGTGTATGTCATAGGTCATTGACTCCTTGGGAATAAGAGCGACAGTAGAGGGGATATATTGTCCGTCAGGTGATTTAATTGGCTCACCGGTAGCAGGATTTGTAACAAGATTGAAATCATATTTCCCGGTTTCGGGGTTAGATGTTTTTGTTGGAAGCAATTGGTCGCTATCAAAGATTGCTACATCTTTTTGGTTATAGATATATCCACCAGAGAAATCGATAGCAGGCAGATAAGTTGCTAATGCTGCTTTGCGGTCATATTGAGATGAGCGTATGCGCTCTGATTGAATGCGCAACTGCTTATTGTTGGCAAGTGCCATCGTGCGGCAGGAGTCAAGTGATAAGGCTTGTGCTGATGTTGTAATAGCGCAAGAGAACAGTATTAGAAAGATTGTGTTTCTCCTCATAGGTGTAATGAATTATATCATGTTAAGTTTATAACACAAAATAAATATAAAAGGTTGAGATTTTAAAATGATAAAATAAAAAAGGAAAAGAAAATAGGAAAGATGAAAAATGAAAGAGGAGAAAGGCTTTGCATTTTTGCTTTATCCTTTCTCCTTTTTGCTCTTTGCTCTTTCCTATGTTATTTAATAATGCTTAGATTTTGTCGACTTCGAGGTCGCAGTTGTGTACTTCGTGCCAAGGAAGACCTTGCTTGTTGAGTTGTTCCATGAATGGGTCGGGATCAAATTCTTCTACATTGTGAACACCTGGTTTAACCCATTTGCCTGTCAAGAACATCATAGCGCCTATCATAGCAGGAACACCTGTTGTGTAGCTAACGGCTTGCATGCCGGTTTCTTTATAAGCTTCTTCGTGGCTGCAGTTGTTGTAGATGTAGTAAGTTGTGGGATTGCCATCTTTATCTTTACCTGCGATGCGGCATCCGATAGATGTTTCTCCCTTGTAGTTTTCTCCAAGGTCTTGTGGATTAGGCAATACTGCTTTGAGGAATTGCAAAGGAACGATTTTAACTCCATTGTATTCCACTTCGTCGATGCGAGCCATACCTATGTTTTGGATAACGCGTAGGTGAGTAAGATATTCTTGCCCGAAAGTCATCCAGAAACGTGCGCGCTTGATAGTGGGGAAGTTTATCACAAGAGATTCCAATTCTTCATGGTAAAGAAGATAAGAATCGCGTGCACCAATATTGGGATAGTTCAATGGCGCGTGAATTTCAAGCGGTCCGGTAGTTACCCATTTGCCATCTTGATAGTAGCGTCCGTTTTGAGTGATTTCGCGAATGTTGATTTCAGGGTTGAAGTTGGTAGCAAATGCTTTTCCATGGTCTCCTGCATTACAGTCAACAATGTCAAGATATTCCATTTCTGAGAAATGATGTTTTGCTGCATATGCAGTGAAAACGCCTGATACTCCGGGGTCAAATCCGCAGCCGAGTATTGCAGTCAGTCCTGCTTTTTCAAAACGTTCACGATAAGCCCATTGCCAAGAGTATTCAAAGTGAGCTACATCTTTAGGCTCATAGTTGGCGGTATCAAGATAGTTTACTCCACATTCAAGACACGCGTCCATGATTGTTAGGTCTTGATAAGGTAGAGCTACATTGATTACCAAATCGGGTTTATGACGACGTAACAATTCAACAAGTTGAGGAACACTATCGGCATCAACTGAGTCGGTAGTGATATTTGGTGCGCCAATCGCTTTAGCAATAGCGTCGCATTTGCTTTTTGTGCGTGAAGCAATAACTATTTCGTTAAAAACGTCGGGGTTTTGTGCGCATTTATGCGCTACTACGGTACCTACACCGCCTGCTCCAATGATTATAACTTTAGACATCAGAATTAAAGTGTTATGCGTTTAATAAAATATTGTGAGTGCTAAGTTACATTTTTTCTTGACAATGCGCAAATATTGCAGAGAGTTTTAGGATCGTTGAAATTCCGATGGCGACATGCCTGTCAAATGTTTGAAGTATTTGCCAAATGATGACTGATTAGAGAAATTCAGTTCATAGGCTACTTGTTGAATGTTCTTGCCAGAAAAACGCAATAAATTTTTAGCTTCAAGGATTACAAATTCATCGATCCATTCGGCGGCTGAGCGACCGGTAGAGTCTTTAATTATTAGTGATAGATATTTTGGAGAGATGAAAAGTTTGTCGGCATAGAATCCCACTGCGCGTTCTTTGTGATGATACTGTTGTACGAGAGCCATGAAATCGCGCACATAGTTCATGCGTCGAGATTGTGGCTGTTCAGGCTCTTCGTCGGTTGTGCGTGTTGAGGCAAATTGCATCATTTGATATAGCAATGATGCTATGAGACAACGAGAAATATTTTTGATATATACCGATTCTGTATTGCTTGTTGTGTTGAGGTATATCAAGTCAAGATATTTGCGTAGAAGTGAGGCTTCTTCGTCGGTGAGTTTAGTGGTGTGTTTTTGTTTCTGTGAAAATCGAGTGGTATTAAGAGCGTTTATATCGAGATTTATATCTTTTAAAAATTCTATTGAAACAAATAATGTATAAGTCTCAACGGTGTTCTCTTCAAATTTATTAAATTTAATAATACTATTAGGTCCGGCAACCAAGATTGTGTTTGCCGAAATTTCATAGCTATCAATATTTATATCCAAACTGAATTTCCCTTTCATACATAAAATCAAGGTCAATCCATTGATGCGTACAGGCCCTTGTTTAGCCGAACGATTTTGCGACGCATCAAAAGTTATGCGTGATAAAACATAGTCCTCATTTAGATTGCTGTATTTATCAGCGATATTCTTTATCTTTGCAAGTTGCGAGATTTGAATTGAATTTATATCCATATTTGTGATTTTTGTTGTAAATTTAGGGGTTTTCTCCCAATAAATTTAGTTAAATAGAATAAAATGTGTCATTTTGACCAATAAAACTTACGCAAAGATAAATTTTGGTAATTGAATGATATTGTGTTAATTTTGTGAGATAAAAGTATAAACAATGGACCAAAAGTCATTTTCAAAGATATTGCGCGGTGGATTTAAGTATTTGATTCCATTATTTATTAGTGTGGGACTATGTTATTTGTTGTTTACCGGAGTTGATTTTGGCGAGATGATGGATAAGATTAATGATGAGAATAATAATCTGTGGTGGGTGGCATTGGCGATGTTCATCAGTGTTTTTTCTCATGTATTTCGTGCATTGCGTTGGCGCATTCAGTTGAAAGCGGTAAATATCAATGCTCCATTATCGGCATTGATAAATAGTATTTTTGGGACTTATGCTGTAAATCTTGTGTTTCCTCGCTTGGGTGAGATATGGCGCACAGGTTACATTTCTCAACGCCAGCAAGCTCCTTTTACTGTTGTTCTTGGGTCAATGGTGGCAGAGCGATTGGCCGATGCTGTAACCGTATTGCTGTTGGCTGTTGCGACATTTTTGTTGGCAAGTGGAGAGATTATGGCATTTATAAGAGAATATCCTGCATTTTATAACATGTTAATCGCTTTTGTATCTTCACCATGGATGTGGGTGATGTTGATAGTATCGGTAATTGTTGTTATGTGGGTGTTCCGTCGTTTCCCTGAAAATAAATTATTGCTGAAAATAAAGGGTATTGTTAAAGGTTTGTGGGAAGGGTTTGCAGCTATTGGCAAGATGAAAGGTAAAGGCCGATGGTTGATGTACACATTCCTATTGTGGGGCTGTTATTTTATACAGATGTATTTTGCCTTTTTTGCATTCCCTGAAACAGCAGGAGTTGTAGCTCAATATGGAATTGTAGCAGTCTTGGTATGCTTCTTGTTGTCAAGTATTGCAATGGGAATTCCGTCAAATGGAGGTATTGGACCTTGGCAAATCGCAGTGATGTTTGGATTGTCAATGTATGGAGTTAGCGAAATTCCGGCATTGGCGTTTGCCAATCTTGTACTCGGCACACAGACGTTATTGCTTATCCTCTTAGGATTATACGCATTTATCTCCATCTCTTTTGATCGCAAACAAAACAAGATTAAAGAGGGGAAATAGAAAGATAAGAGATGAAAAAATAACAGCACCCACAAACGTGGGTGCTGTTATTTTTAGTCGGTAGCGACTCTCTATTAGCTATATTGATAGTCGGTGTAGGGTGTTGAGGAGGTCGCGGTTGATGGGCTTATCGTTTTTGATTGCTTTAGAGAATGGCACATATACGATTTCATCGTTTTTGACACCAATCATCACATTACGTTGGTCATCAAGCAGAGCATCAATAGCAGCAGCTCCCATGCGAGAGGCAAGGATGCGGTCGTGAGCCGTGGGTGATCCACCACGTTGTAGGTGTCCAAGAATAGATACACGCACGTTATATCCCGGATATTCGTTTTTAACACGTTCAGCAAGAGCCATTGCTCCGCCTGTTTCAGGACTTTCTGCGACAAGGACAATAGATGAGTTCTTACTCTTGCGGAACCCATTTTGAATGAGTTGGGCAAGTTGGTCAACCTCAGTTGATATTTCAGGGATAATTGCAGCTTCTGCTCCTGATGCGATAGCTCCGTTAAGAGCAAGGAAGCCGGCATCGCGTCCCATAACTTCTATGAAGAACAAGCGTTCGTGGCTTGTAGCTGTGTCGCGTATTTTATCAACACATTCCATAATGGTATTTAGTGCAGTGTCGTAGCCTATTGTAGTGTCTGTGCCATATAGGTCATTGTCTATAGTGCCAGGAAGTCCGATGATCGGTAGGTTGAATTCGTTGGCAAATACTCGCGCACCGGTTAAAGACCCATCACCACCAATAACGACGAGAGCGTCAATACCATGAGAGCGAAGTGTCTCATAGGCTTGTTTGCGCCCTTCTTCAGTTTGGAATTCTTGGCAACGGGCAGTTTTAAGAATTGTTCCACCCATTTGAATAATGTTTGAAACATTTTGCGTCTTGAAATCAGCGATTTCGTTAGTTATCAATCCACGATAACCTCTGTATATCCCTTTTACCGAAAATCCGGCATATATTGCAGAGCGTGTAACGGCACGAATTGCAGCGTTCATTCCCGGGGCGTCGCCTCCTGAGGTGAGTATCCCTATACATTTAATATCTGCCATAGCTATTTGTTTTTTATGTACTAACTATAAGGTATAACAATTGTAAACACAAAGATAGTGTAATTGCGGAATAATTAATAGTTAACAATTAATAATTAAGCTATTTAATTTCTTCCCATTCGGCATCTACTATTTGTTGCTCGATTTTGGGCTGTGGGTTGCCTGTGTTAGTTTGTGTTTCAGTTCTATCGGGTGTGTGTTCTATTTCTTCAAATTCAACATATTCGCCCACGTTGCGGTCAAAAATTTTCTCTTTGCCGGCAGGAGAGCTATTGTGTGGATTATTGCGTTCATTCCATTTTGTTCCTGTCGCTTGTTCAAACGCCTGGCGAGCTTGTTTCTGCGCTTTTCTGATTGCCCAAAAAAATTTAATGAGTGGCCAAACAATGAATATGATAATAAATATTATAAGTAAATCCCAAAACATAATAATATTAATAAAATAGAAGAAATGTGATGGTGATTATTCTTCACGAGTGCGAGTCATCACAGAAATGATGATGTAGAAACAGATTGTCCATGCAAATCCTGCAATTCCTGTTGTGAGCACAAAAAGTATTGCCGCAATGATTATTGCGTATCGTTTGAAATTCTCTTTCCAATCAAAATTCTTGAATTTCAATGAGAACATTGGAAGATTTGTTATCATCAAAAATGACACTCCAAGCAACAAAATGATTAAGATTGTGTTGCCGGGGTATTGATGGGTGTGTATCCATGAGCATATCCCAATCCAGAATAAGGCGTTTGCCGGAATGGGAAGCCCTCGGAAAGAGGTTGTTTGTAATTCGTCAACATTGAATTTTGCCAAACGCAATGCTCCAAATACCACGATTGCCAATGCAAAATAAGATAGCCATGAGCCATCGTTGTAGCTGTCCATTGTGTTATACATCAATAATGCGGGGGCGAGCCCGAAACTGATGAGGTCGGCAAGTGAGTCGAGCTCTTTTCCTATAAGCGAGTATAGGTGAAGTAAACGAGCAGCAGCGCCATCGCAAAAATCAAATAATGCGGCTGCACCTATGAAGATAAATGCCCATTGATAACCAAATAACGCTCCAATCTGTTCGTTGCAAGAGAATGACATTATACATGCCATACATCCTGAAAGAAGATTAAGGCATGTGATGCTATTGGGTATTTGGGTTTTTATGCGTTTAAACATTTGAGCTAAGGCTTGAGGCGAGCAACCTCGGTGATGCCACCAGTGGTTTTATCGCCAATTTTTACTAATATTTCAGCGTCAAGAGGAAGATATATATCCACTCGCGAGCCAAATTTAATAAATCCCATGTGGTCTTCGATAGACGCTTCATCTCCGGGCTCGGCATATGTTACGATGCGACGTGCCATCGCTCCGGCAATTTGTCTCATGAGTATTTTTTGCCCATTTTTTGTCTCAATGACAATTGTTGAGCGTTCATTTTCTGTGCTTGATTTAGGAAGGTATGCTGCCATGAATCGACCTGGGTGGTGTTTTACAAATAAAACTTTTCCATCAACCGGGAACCAATTGGCATGTACGTTGAATACAGTCATGAATACAGATAGCTGTATTACGCGACAATTTAAGTATTCGCTTTCAAACGTTTCTTCAAGAGCTACAACTTTACCGTCGGCCGATGCTACAACGACATTTTCGCGGTTGCCGTTAAAGTGTCGACGTGGAGAACGGAAGAAATTAACCACCGATAGGAATAGAATTGCTGATGCTGCTGTAACCGGAATGGCGGCAGGTCGCACATACAGCCACATGGGAATATTGATTGCTATTAAAATTAATAGCAATATCAAGATAATATTTGTCCCTTCGTGATGTATTTTGACTTTCATCCTATGGTATTATTTAGTATAATCACACAAAGGTAATAGATTTTTTTAGTTTTTACCAAATAATTGGTCGTATATTCGCATTTATACAAAAAAAGACTGAATAAAAATCCGAAGATTTGTTACTCAGTCTCCTCTCTCCTCTGCGGTATGGACGGGACTCGAACCCGCGACCCCCTGCGTGACAGGCAGGTATTCTAACCAGCTGAACTACCACACCATTTTTTATTGAGGTGCATCACAGTTTATTGCTGTTTTGCGAGTGCAAAGATAAGGCGACTTTTTTAATCCTGCAAATTTTTTCGCAAAAAAATGCGATATTTTTTATTTTTTCTTGAAACTTTCGAATTTTACGCCATTAATTATATTAATTCTATGCCTGCTGCAGCGCATTCAGCAACTTGTTCTTCTGGCCAAATGCTGGCTTGTACTTCGCCTACATGGGCCTTTTGCAATAAGAACATACACAAGCGACTTTGTCCTATACCTCCGCCTATTGATTGGGGTAACTCTCCGTTAATAAGAGCTTGGTGGAAGCGTAATTGTGTGCGTTCTTCACAATTGCGGGCTTTGAGTTGTTTTATTAATGATTGAGGGCTGACGCGTATTCCCATTGATGATAGTTCAAATGGACATTCAAGAATGGGGTTCCAGAAAATCATATCTCCGTTTAATCCCACAAAGCCATCGGCGTTAGGTGTAATCCAATCGTCATAGTCAGGGGCACGACCATCATGTGGTTCTCCGTTAGAAAGAGGGTTGCCGATGCCTATGATGAATACGGCGCCAAATTTTTTTGCAGCTTCGCCTTCGCGACTTTTACCATCAAGATCAGGAAACATCTCAAGCAATTGTTGAGAGTGTAGGAATGTAATCTCTTCAGGTAGTTGCGGTGTGATGTGGGGGTAGCGACGATATATCATTAATTCGGTGGCTTTGACTGCCGCATATATTTTTTTGACTGTTGTTTTTAGATAGTCGATGTTGCGATCGTTATCGGTAATTGTTTGTTCCCAGTCCCATTGATCGACATATAATGAATGAAGATTGTCAAGTTCTTCGCATGCACGTATTGCGTTCATGTCGGTATATAGTCCATATCCGGGGGCAATGTCGTAGGCTCCAAGTTTTGTGCGTTTCCACTTTGCAAGTGAATGAACAACCTCGGCTCGTCGATTATCCATACATTGGATCTTAAAAGAAACAGGGCTTTCAACACCATTGAGGTCATCATTAAGTCCTGTGCCTGACAAAACGAATAGGGGGGCAGTTACTCGACGCAAGTTGAGAGCGTCGGCAAGTTTCTCTTGAAATGTTTCTTTAATATCTTTAATTGCTACTTCAGTAGTTTCAGGGAGTAGCTTTTGTTTGTATTTTTTAGGTATAATAAGAGCCATATTTATTGCTGTTGTGTTTTGATTTGGATTGCAAAGATAAACATATTTCTACTATTTCCAAATTTTTTCTTGCAATTTGTCAAAAATAAAATAAGCAAGCATGCCATTTCGACATGCTTGCTTATTATTATATTAACAGAATGATTATTCTGTTGTGCTTTCGTCCCAAGTACAATCAATAAATTCAAATTGACCAGGAGCAACTACTTCATAGCGAATAGTGTGTTGAGATGTTGAGCCTGTGTAAATAGCAAAATTGATTGTATAAATTACTTGAAGTCCATCGATTGGAGCAGCGTCGGCATGTAATGAGGCAAGAGCACCTGGCATTACCTCGCGAGCGAAACGCTCTTTCATCTTAGCAACGATTTCTTCATCACTCATGCCTTCATATTCAGTAGGATATTGAGTTTTTGCTGCAGATGGGCGCAAGTCAACATTTCCTTGATAAGCAGATGTTCCAGAATAATATTCGTTGTTGCCATAGCTTGTAACATAGAATTTACCACTCTTAATGTCGGTAGAACCAAGCGGTTTGTCAATGTTTTCGAAAACCCAATTAACGCATGCTTGGTAATATAGTGTGCTTATTTCTTGACCTTTACCTCCTGGTAATGTGATTGTAACATTTGGATCATACATCCATTTGCCACCTGTTTTAACAAATTGAGCAGATTCCTCTACAATGCCATTGTTAACAGTCCATTCTGACCCATTAAATACATATTGGTCACAACGATAATAAGTTGCAGAGCCATCATAGTATTTATAAAGAACAAACTTAGCAGTCTCGGCTTGAGCGTATGGGAATTTGTTTTTGAGGTAAAGAGGAAGATATACTTCAGGTTTAGCTGATGTAGAAAGATTACCATAGCTTTGTCCCATAGCTGTGTAGTCTGCAGGATTTAGGATAGTGAAATTATTAGGAACGTTCCATGAGCTACCATCGAAATAGTAAACGGCATTTTCCTTAATTGATGGAACATCGGCAGCAACAGCGCGAGAGTTCATGCTTCGAGATTTAGATGTTGCTGAAGATACATTTGTAACAACCATTGAGATGTATTTTCCTCCAGAGATTGCGATGTACCATCCTGTTACAGTTACTTTTTCGCCATCAACGAAGAGTGCTTTTTGGTCAGCTGTCATTTGATAGGGGCTTCCCTGAGCAGTAGCTCCTTCAACAATAATGTTTACATAGTTGCCATTAACAGAAGCTGTACCGGTGATAGAGGCATAGATAGCAAGACCATCTTCAGTGCGAGCCGATAGTTCTGCATCCATGTCAGCTCCTGTATAGACTTTAGCTGCAGGATAAGAATAATCATATGAACCGGTGATAGTTTCAACGGCAGAAGAACCGGTAACTTGCAAACCTTTATTGTAAGAGCCTATTGTGCCATTGATTTCAACCACATCTCCGATTTTGTGGCTTGCTACATCATAAGATTTACCATAATAAACAAGGATTGTTCCGCTATCATCAGACAACATGTAACCTTGAGCGCAAATGCCTGTAACAACTCCCTTAATATCATAAGTGCTTCCTTTCTCTACGGTAGCAAGAACGCTACTAAGTCCTGTAATTTTTTCATAAGCAACAGGAGTGATACCTCGTTCGTCGGCATATGAGCCATAAGAGGAGTATTGAGTGTCGTATTGTATTGTTTTGCCAACTGATGTATTAGTGATTTTCATTGAGCCATCAGCTTTAGCTTCAACTGTCCACACTGCGCCATTAACGGGGGTGTCGCTTAGATTAAAACTATTGTAGGTGCCTGATTGATATAGGTATTTACCGTTAGCGTCAATGATGTAATAACCGCCATCTGTAGCAATGAAAGAGAATTCGATAGCTGTTGCATCGGTGAGATTAAGTCCATCACCTTCTACTGTGACATCGGTAACGCCGAGATATCCGTAAGCTTTACCTTCAATAGCAGTAGCAGCTTTACCTTCAGCTACAAGAACATATTTTTTGCCACTTGTAATAGCTGAAACTTTAGCGTGGGTATAGCTTGCAGTTTCTCCTTCTACAGTAGAGAAGATAGGCTCTTGATCAGATGTCTTGTAGTTGACAATAACATATTGACCTGCTTGAGCGTCGGGATATTGAGTTTTAAGAATAGAAGGGATGTTTTTAGCTGCAGTGTGAGAAGGCGCAAATGCAGAAATGAAATCTTCTTCGCTGCCCCACACTGTTTGATAGTCAGCCTCGGTTACTTCATATTCTAGAGCGGCTGTCGCTGCTGAAATTTCTTCTGGCAGATTAGTCGCTACTTTATATGTAACTTTTACTGCTGAGCCATTGTCAAGAACGAAGTAGGGGAATTTAGAATCGCCTAAGTATGCAGGGATATAATCTTTAGCTGTGATTATATCGGTAAAGTAGTGTTGAGTTCCAACTGCTTTTAGTGCATTGGCATTTTCTTCACCGGCAAGGGATTTGTTTGTTGTATTTGCAGCGATATTGGCATAGTCGGCATCAGTGAGAGTGTACTCTATTGATTGCACATCGGTAATAGCAGGATCATCATCAAAGCCTTTGAGGTGTTCGTTGTTCCAACTATTGTCGTCGCAACTCGCGAGAGCTACTATGCAAGCTCCGGCAAACAGGGTGCTAAATATTTTAGTTTTCATTGTGTTCATTCCTTTTAAAATTAGAAATTAACTCTCATTTTCAAAGAGAAAGTGCGACCAAATGAGTAGAATACGCGGTAGGCATCTTCCCATGATCCTTTCTTGTCTGTGTTAGTGTAAGCATCCATAACGTAGTTATAGTCAAACAAGTTGTAAACGTTTCCGTAAAGAGTAGCGTTTACCCCTCCAATTTTAAATCTATAACTTGCAGAGAGGTCAAATTGTTGTCCCCAAGGAATTTCCCAAGGATCAGCAACACTAATGTTTGCGCCTGGAGAGTAGCTGCTTGAAGAAATCTGATAGTCAGAATAGTTGCGTGCGTTAACCACCCAGTCAGCTCCGATGCGGAAGCCTTTGAATGGACGCAAATTCAAGCCAAGAGATGCTGTTGTTTGAGCTGAACCACCCACTTTTACCCCTTTTTGGTTTAGAACTGCTTTAGCGTGGTCAGGAGCAAGAACGCCTGATGCAATATTCCCGCGAAGGTCGGCAAGGGGTTGTCCGTTTTGGTTATAGAAATAACCTGTTGCGTTACTTGACCATTCCCAATCATCCCAAGAGAACATACCTTCAACATCGATCCAATTTAGAGGGCGATAAATGAAATCTAACTCGATACCCATGTGACGTGCATCAACGCCTTCCATATTGAAGTAGTATCGGTCGCCGGCATGTTCTCCTGATGTAATATCGCCTGAACGAGTAGATGTCTTGTCCATCCAAGTGGTGTGGTAAGCGTTTAAGTTTGCACTAAAAGTAGGAGAGTTGTATCCGTAACCAACTTCATATGACATGATTTTTTCATTGATTGCGTTAGGGTTAGTTGCGTTGCTTACTGTAGATGTCAAGAACGCACCACCAGAGAAGAATGGCGCACGACTAATGAAACCAGCGTTGGCATATACGTTGTGATTGCGGTTGATGTTATAGTTAGCTCCTGCTTTTGCAGTACCTCCCAAGAAGTTTAGAGATTCTGATTTTTCATGAGCTTTGTCGTAGTAGAAATGGTCAACACGCCAGTAGCCTGTATTGCTGATTGAACCGGCAAGGATTACATTAAGTTTATTGTCAAGTGCAGTATACTCAGCTTGAGCATATGCTCCTTCTTGATGAGTGTGACCATCATAATCACGATAAACGATATCTCCTACTCCAAGTTTCTCGTATTTCCAATTAGGATCAGCAGCTGCAGCATTGTTTTCTGGTTTTACTCCTTTACGGCTGCTGTCATCCATGAAGTAATCTCCATCGTAGAGGTCGATAATTTCGTTGTTGTGATGTCCCACATAGTAACGAAGGTCAATGCCACCGGTAAATTTCAGTTTGTTAGGGATGAATTCATTCTTATAAGTAGAAACAAGACCATACCATTCATGGCTGTTGTTTGATTGACTCATGATCATGTTTGAACCAGTAGAACTATTTGCGTTCATTTCTTGAATTTTGTCATAAGCAAAAGTGCCATCGGCGTTACGGAACAATGTATTTACAAGACCATTAGTTGCTCCATACCATGAAGAGTAGCTAATAGATGTTCCGTTGTATGTTCCACGACCTTGACCTGAGTAGCCTCCACCTGATGCGAATGACACATAAGCAGTAGTAGAAAGAGATGACTTGTAGTCTATTTGCCAAATGTGGGCAAGAGAGATTTGTGGTTTGTGATAAGTATTCAAGTTAGAAGAGCGAACGTTGCCATTCTTGTCGTAGCCGAATGTTGGGTTGTATTTGTAGGGGCTGTCGCCATCCATGTATTCGCGCACATTTTGCCACTCGTTGATAGTAAGCCCATCGGCTGAACTACGTTTGTTGTGTTTTTGAGGAGCACCAAATGCAGTTAATGATAATTGGTGGTTGGTGTTAAGGCGTTTTGATACGTTCAAGAAATAGTTGTAGCTGTTGAAGAAAGTCCCTTGTACATAACCGTCTCCCCATTTACGTGATCCGAGTAATGTAATGGCCCATCCATTGTCCATAAAACCTGTTGAAAGTTTAACCCCATAGTTGTTCATGCCATCATTGCCCATTCCATACCACACGCTTCCGCCTTTTTTAGCGTCAAGAGATTGAGTAATGATGTTGATTGTGCCTCCCACTGATGGAGCCGAAAGGATAGCTGCGCCAACTCCTCGTTGAGCTTGCATGCTTGATGTTACATCGCTAAGACCTGCCCAGTTTGACCAATATACGCCACCCCACTCCATGTCGTTAATAGGGATACCATTGATGAGAACAGCAACGTTGGCCGATTTGAATCCACGCATATTAGTTTTAGCATCGCCAAAACCTCCACCGTCTTTTGTTGTCCACACACCGGGTGTTGTTTTTAATACTTCAGGAAACTCTTGGTTGCCCAATTTGATGTCAATTGTTGCTGCGTCAACTTGTGAAATTGCAACAGGGGTTACGCGTGTGCGTGCAACAGATTGAGTTACCACAACGTCTTGGAGCATTTGTGTCTCTAATTCCATCTTGATTGTTCCCATGTTGGTTGCTATGTTAGCAGTAACAGGCTTATAGCCAACGAATGAGATTGTTAATGACTTAGTCCCTTGTGGAACTTCAACTGAAAATTGTCCATCGAGATTAGTTGCCGAAATAGCAGCTCCATTAGTGATAGAAACAGTTGCGCCAATGATAGGCTCTCCTGTTTCGTCGATAACAGTACCGCGACAATTAACATCGCTCGATGCCGCAAATGCAAATGAGCAAGTCATTGCGATTACGGTTAAAACGAGAAAAAGTCTCTTCATGTTGATTAATAATTAAGTTTATGGATTAATATAAGAATAATATGCAGTTGTAATGATTATGCAATTAATATTTAATTATGCTTAATTACTACAAACATAATAAAAAAAAGAGAAATTACAAAATTAAAATACTGATTTAATTTTTATGTGAAATTTACTAAGTTTGTATTGAAAAGAATAGAGAATGGAAAAATTAATGCAATATATATGGCAACATCGTTTGTGGTTGCAGCAGGATATGCACACCGTTGATGGTCGTGTAGTGCAAGTTATTGATGCCGGTCAATTGAATACCGATGCCGGGCCTGATTTCTTTAATGCCAAGATAAAGATTGATGGCGAAATGTGGGTGGGAAATGTTGAAATCCATGTAAGAGCCAGCGATTGGTATCGTCATAAACATGATAAAGATAAGGCTTATGATTCGGTGATATTACATGTTGTTGAGAAGGATGACCTCCCGGTTAAACGCAGTAATGGAGAGGTTATTCCACAATTGCGCATGCCATGTTCTCCCGATTTTCATCAAAGATATAATCATTTGGTGGGTAATTCAGGAAGCGAGTTACCTTGTAGCACTGAAATTGCTGAAATACCATCAATATATATATCTGACTGGATTTCTACTCTTGCTCATGAGAGATTGTATCGCAAAGTAGAGCATATCAAGGAACTGTTAGAAAGATATAGTGGTGATTGGGAAGAGGTGTGTTATGTGATTATGTCGCGGTGCATGGGTTTTGGCGTTAATAGTGATGCTTTTGAGCAATTAGCGTTGAGTTTGCCATTGCGTTTTATGGGAAAACATAGCGATTCGTTGTTGAGTATTGAGGCATTATTGTTTGGGCAATCGGGTCTGTTGGATGCGGTTCCGGTTGATGACTATGTAAGGAGTCTGAAAACCGAATATGATTTCCTCGCTCATAAATTCTCATTGCGTAGAAATGAGAATATAAGGTGGAAAATGGCGCGTATGCGTCCAACGAATTTTCCTCATCGTCGCATTGCATTGCTTGCCGAAATGATATATGGCGGATATAGAATGATGTCCAAAATGATTGCCGCCTCAACTGAAAAAGAAGCACAAGAGTTGTTTAATATAAAATTGTCAGGTTATTGGGCTTGCCATTATACGTTTGGGCAAGAAGCTCCACATGAGTTGAAAGCGTTGAGTAGAGCCTCAATAAACATTATATTAATAAATGTATATGTCCCATTGGTATATGCCTATGGAATGATTAGGGGAGAGGACTCATTGTGTGATCGGGCAGTGTCGATATTGCAATCTTTGCCTTCGGAAAATAATGTGATCGTAGACTTGTTTATGCGTGCAGGTATAGATGGTAAAGATGCATTCTCGTCGCAGGCTTTGATTCAGTTAAGGCGTGAATATTGCGAAAAACATAAATGTCTATATTGTCGCATAGGTCATCGCATGTTATCGACAAAAACGCGAAAAAATGGGTAATTTTTCGACTTATGTCATAGAAATAGGTAAATTTTTAAGTAAAAAATAAATAATTAAAACAATTTTTAGGTATATTGTTATAATATTTTGTATAACTTTACACCTTGATAATAATCATGATCATGAATAACCTAAAATCTATTTTTATTTTATTCGCAATATTGTGTAGTCCGATATTGATTAATGCAGAGAGAATTATTGTAGGAGCAGAGCGCACAGATGAATATGTCCCATTATTGAAGGGCAAAAGAATTGCGATTCTATCCAATCACACAGGGATGATAGGAGATAAGCACACGCTTGACGTGATGCTTGAAAATGGGCTTAATGTAACAACAATATTTTCTCCAGAGCATGGTTTTCGTGGTAAAGCCGATGCAGGTGAACATGTTAGTAGTTCAGTAGATGGCAAAACCGGAATACCCATTGCTTCACTTTATGATGGGAAGAAACGCATGCCTGCCAAAGATGTAATGGATAATATTGATATTATTGTTACTGACATTCAGGATGTGGGATTGCGTTATTATACCTATTATTGTACTATGGCCGATTTAATGAATGCGGCAATAACATATGGTAAAGAATTTATGGTGCTTGACCGACCTAATCCTAATGGGATGTATGTTGATGGTCCCATTCTTGATATGAAATATGAATCGGGTGTTGGCCGCTTGCCTTTAACTGTTGTTCATGGAATGACATTGGGCGAAATTGCAATGATGGCCAATGGAGAAGGTTGGTTAAAAGAAGGCAAACAAGTACCATTGACAGTTATTCCATGTGAGGGTTATACACATCAATCACGATATGAACTTCCCATTGCTCCGTCGCCCAACTTGAGAGATATGAAAGCAATATATCTCTATGCTTCGACTTGTTATTTTGAGGCAACTCCTGTGAGCTTGGGACGTGGAACAGATAGCCCATTTAAAATTTATGGACACCCCGATATGACAGGCTGTGATTTTTCATTTACACCTCGTAGTGTCGATGGCGCAAAAAATCCGCCTCAACTCAATAAGAAATGTTATGGACGCGATTTGCGCAATCTTGAAGATGAAGATATTATCAAGGCAGGAATAAATTTAGAGTATCTTCTTGATGCTTATCATAATTTAAAACTGCCCACTGATAAATTTTTCCGAAGTTTCTTCGAAAAACTCATTGGAGACGGGAATATCCGCACAATGATTGAACAAGGAGCAACTGCCAAAGAAATAAAAGCTACATGGGCTGATGACGTGGCTAAATTTAAAGAGCAAAGAAAACCCTATCTGCTTTATGCAGAATAAATCATAAAAACAAAACTTATTTATTATGACTCCAAGTGTAGTAATTTTTACAATAATAGGATATTTCTGCTTATTGTTTGTTATATCGTATTTTGCATCACGCAAATCAGATAACTCAACATTCTTTACCGGAAATCGCAAGACTCCATGGGCTTTAGTGTCAATTGCAATGATTGGAGCTGCAATCTCCGGTGTAACGTTTATTTCCGTTCCGGGAATGGTGGTTAATAGTGGATATTCCTATTTGCAGATGTGTTTAGGGTTTATCGTCGGATATTTCCTTATTGCATTTGTACTTGTGCCTATGTTCTATAAACGTAATCTGGTGTCAATTTATGGATATTTGGGCGAGCGATTTGGCGTATCGACCTATAAATCAGGTGCATGGTTTTTCTTTATATCTAAAATGCTTGGGGCATCAGTGAGATTTCTCGTGGTGTGTGTCGTATTGCAAAAACTTGTGTGTGATCCATGGGGAATACCATTTTATGTAAATGTTGTAGCAACAATTGCGTTGATATGGCTCTATACAATGCAAGGAGGAGTGAAAACATTGATTTGGACCGATACATTGAAGAGTTGTTGCTTGATTTTGTCGGTAATCTTGTGTATATATTTCATTGCAAAAAATCTAGGTTTTTCATTTAGCGAAATGGTTGGAGCTGTTGCTGCCGATGACTCTTCTCGAATCTTTTTCTTTGATAATCCTAAAGAGGGTACATATTTTTGGAAGCAGTTCCTTGCCGGTGTGTTTATGGTAATTGCAACGACAGGTCTTGACCAAGATATGATGCAACGCAATCTTGCGTGCAAAGATTCAAAAGAATCGCAGAAAAACATGATAGTGAGTAGCATTATGCAATTCTTTGTAATTGCAATGTTCTTGATTTTAGGTACATTGTTAGTAATGTATTTGAATCAAACCGGTACAGAAATCCCAAGTAAAACCGATGAAATATTTGGACTTGTAGCTTCAAATCCGGCAATGCCCATTATCGTTGGAATATTGTTTATTCTTGGTTTGATTGCTGCGGCATATTCAGCTGCCGGCTCGGCATTGACATCTCTAACTACATCATTTACTGTTGATATTCTTGATGGACAAAAACGATATGATGACAACCGATTGACAGTAGTTAGAAAGCTTGTCCATGTGGGAATGTCGGTGCTAATGGGAATTGTGATTATAGTATTCTATTATGTAAGTAACCAAGATGCGATAAGTGCAGTATATACGTTGGCATCATATACCTATGGCCCTATTCTGGGACTATTTGTATTTGGAATGTTCTGTAGTAAAGCCGTAAGGGATAAAATAGTCCCTGTTGTGTGTATATCCGCACCTATATTGTCATGGGTAATTCAATATGCGCTTGAGCAGATGTGGGGCTATAAAACGAGTTTCGAACTATTAATCATAAATGCATTGATAACAGCGTTCGGAATGTGGGTGCTATCATTTGGGAATAAGAAATAATAAGAAAAAAGATACCATAAAGAGCAATAATAAAATCATAACCAAAAATCAGATCAATCATTATGTCAAAAGATTTATTTAGCCGTTACATTTGGCTGATTGATACAATTAAACGACATGGGCGCATAACTCGTGAAGAGTTGAATAGCCGTTGGAAACGTTCTCCATTTTCAAGTGGAGAGACGTTGCCTCGTCGCACCTTTTATAATTATCGCCTTGCGATAGAGGAGATATTTAATATCAACATAGAGTGTGATGCATCAACTTTTGAATACTACATTGGAGATACAGATGTACATAATGAAAGCGTGACTAATTGGCTCCTCAATTCAGCCGCAATGAGTAATGTATTAAGTGGCTCTCGCGATGTGTCAAATCGCATATTTCTTGAAGATGTGCCATCGGCTCGAGAATATTTGTCTATAGTAATAGATTCGTTGAAAGAGAATGTAGCAATAAAATTTACCTATCAACCATTCTCTCGTAGTAACTCAACGCCTGATATTGTCTTGGAACCATATTTCCTCAAGATTTTCAGACAACGATGGTATGTGACAGGTCGCAATGTCAAAGAGGATAAAATAAAGACCTATGCACTAGACCGAATGAAAGATGTGCTTTTGGAACAGACTCAATATAGAATTCCTGAGGATTTTGATGCTGAGTCTTATTTTAAACACTCTTTTGGTATAGTATTTTCTCAAGGAGAAGTGAAACATGTCGCAATTAAGACAAGTGCGCGTCAAGCTAAATATTTCAGGGCGTTACCTCTACACTCGTCTCAACAGGAGATGATACACGATGCATATTCAATATTTTATTATAAATTGCGCATTACTCCTGATTTTGTAGCTGAATTGTTGTCTCATGGTCCACAATTAACGGTTATAGACCCACCTGAATTGAAGGCTATGATGGTAACAAGCCTGCAAGAGTCTCTTGCAAATTATGAAACCGAAGCTAAAAACAATCCAACACCGCCATCAAGTGTAGTATATTAAAAATCCCTCAAAGAGGAATTTTTTTAATGGGCTTCAAGCCAATTGTTTCCTATTCCGGCGGAGACGATTAAAGGTACGCGACCTTTGTAGGCATTCTCCATGTTGCGTTTGATTAACTCTTGCATGGTGTCAAGCTCGTTGGGTTTGATGTTGAATACCAATTCGTCGTGCACCTGCATAATCATCCGCGATTTTAGTACTTTTTGGTCCATTTCGTTTGCAATATTAATCATTGCAATCTTAATAATGTCAGCGGCACTACCTTGAATGGGTGCATTTATGGCATTACGTTCTGCAAAACCACGCACGACAGAGTTGTTTGAGTTAATACCCGGTAACATGCGTTTGCGCCCTTTAATAGTTGTTACATAACCATCATTTTTTGCTTGAGCGATATTGTTATCCATGTATTCGCGCACTTTGGGGTAGGTGTTGAAATATCCGTCAATGAGTGTTTTTGCTTCTTGTCGGGAGATTCCCAATCGCTCTGATAATCCAAATACCGAAATGCCGTAGATAATACCGAAATTGGCAGTCTTTGCATTGCGTCGTTGGTCGTGAGTAACATCGTCAAGAGCTTCTTTATATATCTTGGCTGCTGTAGCTTGATGAATATCAGCTCCTGATAGGAATGCTTCAATCATCTCTTTGTCTCCGCTTAAATCCGCGATGATGCGTAGCTCGATTTGAGAGTAGTCAGCAGAAAGGAAAATGTCTCCCGGATCGGCAATAAATGCTCGGCGAATTTCACGCCCATCTTCGGTGCGCACAGGGATGTTTTGTAAGTTTGGATTGGTAGAAGATATGCGTCCTGTTGCGGTAACCGTTTGATTATAAGATGTATGGATTTTGCCGGTCTTGGGGTTGATAAGTTCCGGTAACGCATTTATATATGTTGTTAGTAGCTTGCGTAAGCCTCTGATTTTTAGGATGAGGTCAACAAGTGGATGTGAGGCACGATGCTTCTCAAGGATTTCTTCAGTGGTAGAGTAGGCACCTGTCTTGGTGCGTTTTGCTTTAGGATCTATCTGCATTTTGCCAAATAGGATTTCTCCCACTTGCATGGGCGAACCTATATTAAACTCGCATCCGGCAAGGTGATAAGCCTCTTGCTCCATTGTGTGAAGGCGTTCAGTGAGTTGTTGAGATAGTTTAGCAAGTTCGCTGACATCAATGCGTACTCCCTCACACTCCATTTCCGCCAATACTTTGATGAATGGTAATTCTATTTCATTCATTAGAGACGAAAGGTTTTCTTTTTCAAGTTCTTGTCTCAAAATGTGGCTTAGACGTAGTGTGATATCAGCTATTTCGCAACTGCGATTTGGTGCTTCAATGTCGTTTATCTCAACGTGTTTTTTGCTTGTTGAAGAATCATCGGTGTAGTCGAGTGTACGATATCCTAAATAGGTGAACGCCAATCCCGACAAATTATGGCGCATCTCCGGCTGCAAAAGGTAGTGTGCAACCGATGTGTCATAATAATTAGAGGAGAAGATAATTCCTTCGTTTTTTAAGATAATATAATCACGTTTGATATCGTGGCTGATTATTGTTGTGTTGCTTGAAATGAATAATGGGGTAATAGTAGCGATAATTGCGGTGCGAGTCTCTTTATCGGCTGGGATGGCGATAAAAGTCGCTTCCCCTTGCTTGGAGGCAATGGCAATACCTTTTAAGCGTGCTGTCATTGCGTCAATCCCCGAAGCATGGATATAAATCCCTATTTCAGAGCAATTTCGAGCATTATTGACAATTGCACTAATCTCGGCAAGAGATGACACTGAAGAGTAGCTGTTGTTAGATGCTGATGCTACAAGTGTAGTATCAATAGCATCGGCCATGTCAAACAATGAAGGCATTGCATCAATCACAGCAGGTTGTTCAATGGGCTTAGTTGATGCCACACGACTTGATAGTTTATTGATAAATGTTTTGAATTCAAGTTCGGTATATATCTCAATCAGTTTGTCGATATTTTCCTCTTTGCGAGCCAAGTTCTCTATTTTGATATCTATAGGGACATCGGTTTTGATTGTAACGAGGTATTTTGAGAATTTGATCTTTTCGGCATTTTCAATGATTTTTTTCTGTAACGAACCGGTGATTGAAGCCGTATTTTCAAGCATGTTTTCAACCGATCCCCATTGAGAAATCAATTTAACAGCAGTCTTTTCTCCAACTCCCGGACAGCCGGGAATATTATCGCTTGCATCACCTTCAAGAGCAAGCAAGTCAATTACTTGATGTGGCGATGAGATGCCATATCGTTCACACACCTCTTTGACACCGCGTATTTCAAACCCTGCTCCTTTCAACGCTGGGCGGTACATTAAAATTTTGTCGGTTACCAATTGACCATAATCCTTGTCGGGAGTCATCATATAGGTAGTATAGCCCTCTTTCTCTGCTTGCTTTGCAAGAGTGCCTATTACATCATCGGCCTCATATCGAGGAATCTCAATTACCGGGATATTGTAGGCTTCAAGGATATCTTTGATATAAGGGATTGCTTTTGTTATATCTTCGGGCTGAGCTTCACGTTGGGCCTTGTATTCGGGATATTCCTCGTGGCGGAAAGTGCCACCCTCGGGGTCAAAGCACACAGCGATGTGTGATGGATTTTCTTTGCGTAAAATCTCGTCAAGAGTATTACAAAACCCAAATATTGCCGAGGTGTTAAGCCCTTTTGATGTGATGCGTGGCGCACGAAACAGGGCATAGTAGGCACGATATATTAAAGCGTAGGCGTCTAAAAGAAAAAGTTTTTTGTTCTCCATTGTGGAAATAAGATTATAAATTTCCGATAAAATTAGTAATTATCATGCAGTTTTTTGTAATAAAAAGAACTTTTGGTGCTTAAAAAGTTAGCAAATATCACATAAAAATAGCTTTTTATATTATTTAATCGCAATTGTATTGTAAGTTTTGCTAATTTTGCAAATTATATAGAGATATGTCTGCATTAGAATCAATACAAAAGTCTATCGCTCCTGAGCTAAAAGTTCTCAACGAAACCATCGTTGAGTCTCTTGCTACGTCAAATGAGCTGATGAACCAAATTGTAGAGACTTATCTTAAGACCAAAGGGAAACAGATACGCCCAATCCTCGTGATGCTGAGCGCCAAGATGTTTGGCGAGATAAACAAAGATGTAATTTCGGCAGCTGCAGCAGTTGAAATGCTTCACAATGCATCGTTGATTCACGATGATGTGGTTGATGACACCAAAGAGCGTCGCAAAAATCCTACGATAAATAGCATTTGGGACAATCACATTGCTGTGCTTGTAGGGGACTATTTTGTGTCGGCGTCATTGTCTCAGGCAATAAGCACCGGAGATGTGCGCATCATTAAGTCCCTTTCTGAACTCGGTTCGATCTTGTCATTGGGCGAAATAGACCAAATCTATAATGCACAAACTCACATCTTGAACGAGGAGGCTTATTTCAACGTAATCAAGGCTAAAACGGCATCGTTGTTCATGTCGTGTGTTGCAATGGGGGGATATGCGGTAAAAGCTTCTGATGAAGATATCGCACGCTTGCGTCAGTTTGCTGAATTGTTGGGAATGTGCTTCCAAATTCGCGATGACATCTTTGATTACTTTGAAGACGAAAAGATAGGAAAACCCACTGGAAACGACCTTCGCGAAGGTAAAATCACATTGCCTCTATTGAGCGTGTTGTTGCGAGAAGACTTGCCCGGACACAAAAAGATGCTTGAACTCTCTCGCAAAGAACAGCTCTCAACTGAAGAGATTGCAACATTGATAGAGTATGCCAAGGCTAATGGTGGCATTGATTATGCCTACGAGACTATGGCACGTTTGCGTACACAAGCAATAGCGATAATGGATCACCTTCCTAATAACGATGCACGTCAGTCATTTATTGACATCTTTGATTACATCATTCATCGCGACATTTAAACCCCGCATTTGATTTTTAGCCTAAAATGTGTAGGAATAAATAAATATTCCTATATTTGTAGAAAAGGATTATCCATGAGACGCACGACACTGATATTAATTATGCTAAATGTGATGTTTGTTGCTTTGGCATCGAGCAATATCACTCGAGAGATGTATTTGCCTACTCAGAATGAGGTAGCGGAATTCATGGAGGTAGAAGATTTATCGGAGGGGAGTCGTGGCGAAGGATGGTTTTGGAATTTCAGCACCGCGACAATAACCGACGGCAACGCCCATCGTCGCTATATCCATCCCCTTGATTCGTTGTATATTGAACAGTTGGATGGCTCGATGCACAAATACCTGTTATCGGGCGACACCCTTTATTGGAAGGGGTTTGAAAACCCCGGCACCGATATGCGCGACACCGTAACCGCTGTCATCATGCGGTTTCCATTCAGCTATGGCGACAGCCTCTCCGACAGCTATATCCTCAAAGGGAAATACTACCGTCAACTATATTTTGTAGAGTCAGGCAATATCGAGGTTGTTGCCGATGCCCTCGGTACGATAAAAATGCCCGAAGGCGACACCCTCAGCAACATTCTCCGCGTGAAAGAGACCAAACGCTTTCACGCCTACATGTCCCCACAATCCATAAACGTGCCTCTTGACACTATTGCCGACACCATACCCTTGCAGGTACAAACGCGCTATCGTTGGTATGCACATGGTCATACACTCCCCATAGCAGAAATAATCGAAAAGAAAGTATTCAAGAATCATCGACTTGAAGCCGAGGAAAGAAAATGTTTTATAGTCGATATTGACAGCAGGCAATTGCAAACACTCCGCAACGCACAACAACGGAGCATCGGCACAAAATCACGAAACGGCATAACACCATCTATGTATGAAGAGCCGATAACTCTGCCCGATAATATTCAATCGATAACCGCCACCGAAAGCAGTCGAGGTGTATCCTTACGTTTTAATGTCGCCCATCAGGCAACAATGCTTTCTATCGATGTAGTGGATTTTGGCGGCA
>JAFXGB010000094.1 GCA_017520235.1 Muribaculaceae bacterium
GCTTTTCCTCCTACTGATATTTTGGGGGTGTAGTATCGTTGAGCTGAAATCGTAGTAGCAAATAGTAATGTAATTATAAATAATATGGATTTTTTCATTGTATTCTAATCTAAAAGTGTTTTGATAACGCTTCCGTCGGGGTTAAATTTGATAATGTATAGAGTGTTATTTAAATATCCGGCGTTGTCCGATGTTTTAATGAAATTATATCCATGCTGTATACCATTGTAAGGTGTTTCAACATCAAATAATCCATTGTTTTTTTGAATAGAAAGGAATATATATTTCCCGGTATCATATCCCAATGTCCCTTGATAGGGAACTGCTTCAATCATCTCCTCGTTGTACCATTTGTCGTAGGTATTTTGCAATTTTAGGGCATGATAACTCTTGGTGTCGTTATAAAAACGGCTATATATAGTTGCATTGAGGTGTATCATGCGGTCCTTGGTGTTTCCTGTAAATGTTGTCCATTCAGGATATCCAAACATATTAACATTCTCAGGGTTGCCCACTTTGTCGCGGAATTGTATAATAGCGGTCATTACACTTGCCAATTCGCTACGGCTTCCTGACATAGGGATAAACACATATTTTGTTGTGTCATTCAAATTTTCCAAATCTTTTTCTACCAATGTGCCTGCAAATTCTATTTCGGTATATGATACAACGGAAGAATCAAGTTCTGCTTTTAGCTCGGCTATGAATGTTGCTTTATCGCTACGACGTTCTTTGTTTTTGAGGAATACCGGTGTGCAGTTCTTATATGTTTCAACAAAATATTTAATGGCCTTGTTGTACATTAAATTTTGTGGGATGTTGGCTTGCAAGACATTAGAATGAGTCTCATGTAGAGTGTTTTTTACATCAAAAATGTTTAAAACGTAACAATTATGTTCTATAGCAAAATCGCTGATTGCTTTTAATTGCTGATCATCGTTGGGCGCAATTATAATATCAATCCCTTTTAATTCATTTTTATCTAATATTGATTTCACCAAGTCAAGACTATCGGCGGTGTCGTAGGCATATATATTAATCGGATTTTCATCATTTTTGTGCTCATCTAAAGCGATAAGAAAACCTTTGTAAAATTCGGTATATAGTAATGCTTGTTTTGAGGGGTTATTGTCTTCTAACATGAATGGCAACATTACAGCGATGTTAATGGCATTACCTTCATTTGTCGCAACAATTGTCGTGTCATTAAATGTTGAGGTAGTGTCGTTTGGAGTAGTGGTTTCTTGTGTGTCTTCAATCGCTTCATTTGTGATTGTAACCTCCTCTGTTTGAGTATTAGTCTTTTGTTTAGGGATCTTTAGCGTAAAGCCTGTTTTGATGCCATCTTGAGCATCAGGGTTATGTGCAAATAGTGCATCTTTTGTAATATTATATTGCTTGCATATTCCATAAAGCGTTTCCCCTTTTTTTATGCGATGTTCAATATATTCTACATCTGCAAGCTCATTTGGCGCAGATGTTTTATTATAGGCCGACACAGGAAAATACAATGTTTCATGGGCTCTCAATCCATCGGCAATAGATGGGTTATACTTGAAAATTTCCTCTTTGTCAATTTTCAATTTATGAGTGATTGAGTATATAGTTTCTTTAGATTGGACTTTATAGTAATAATAGTCTTTGCCATTGATGTTTTTAATGGGTAGCTCAAGCACGCTTGCTGATAGGCAAGAAAACGAGAATATGATTAAAAACAAGAAACAATTAAGTCTTCTGAATACTTGCATATTAGTCGATATAAAATGATATCTACAAAGGTAAGATGTTTAAGTAAAATATGCAAGAAATGAGGTATTACTCAAATCTAATCATTTCAGCTAATTGAATGAAATAGTAGTTTGACCAAATATCAAGGTCCTTGGGATTACGAACAAATGGTAATACATCGGCTTTTACTTGTTTGATATCTGCCGTCGCAAGACGCTATAAAAGCTTAGCTTTGAACTGCACTCCAAAAGTTTTTTGTATAACTTTTGGGGGTCACTTTAGTTTTGTATCATGGTGTCTGTATCATTGTTTCATGATAAGGCAATCTTTCGACAGCCTTAAACGAAGTGAAAAGGAGAAGAAATTATCTCACCGGGAATTTCATGAAGGTGTGAATATCAAGTTGTTAAAGTCGGAGCAAAAAGTTAGTGTTGCTTGGTGAGAGGATGGATATTTTAAACCTAAATATACAAAAAAAGGAGAGTGTAAACTCTCCTTTTTCAATACTATAATGTGTTGATTATAGTGTTCCAGCGTTAGCTTTTTGAATCATTGTTTCGTTAGCTGAAATAAATATTTCAACACGACGATTTTGTGCACGACCTTCAGCAGTTTCGTTTGATGCAACATAATCAGCCATAGGAATGCCTGCTGCTGTGATGCGAGCACCTGTGATACCACTGTTTACTAAGTAAGTGCGTACAGCGTCAGCACGTTCATTAGATAGCTTTTCGTTGATTGCATAACCGCCAGTGTTGTCGGTGTAACCAAAGATTTGAACGTTAGTGTCAGGGTTGTTTCTCAAAGAGGCAGCAAATTGAGAAAGTGAGTTTTTAGCCGCTGCGCTGATAGTTGATTTTCCTGTTGGGAAAAGGATGCCACCTTCAAATGTAACTTTGATAGCTTGCAGCCCATTTTGGTCAACAGTTTCTTCAACTTGAGCATTTTGAATTTGTTCAAGTTCTTTTTGTTGTTTGTCCATCTTGTTCCCGATGAGAGCACCAGCACCAGCGCCTACACCAGCGCCAATTGCACTACCAATGAGCGCACCTTTGCCTCCACCAATTAATGCTCCGAGTCCGGCGCCAACAGCAGCACCACCGCCACCTCCTATAAGAGCACCTTTTCCGGTATTATTCATTGATGCGCAGCCTGAAGATAATAATAAACAAGCAGCAATTAGTAGAGAACCTGTAGTTTTTAAAATTTTCATGTTGTAATTGTTTTTGGTTAATGATTATTCAATTGATACAAATTTAATGATTTATTCTTGTTATTAGTATTATATTGGTAATATTATTTATTAATAAATACAAATAAAGAGTTTAAATGTTTTTATTTGAATGAGAAATTTTGAGTAAGTTTGTATCCAAATTGTAATTAGAGATGAGTAGAAATATTAATGTCGGTAAATCGAGCCCTTCAATGTTGTGGTTTCATTTAGGAGCATTGCTCACAGTAACGGCATGGGGAGTAGCATTTGTTTCAACAAAAGTGCTGTTGGAGCATGGATTTCGTCCGGCAGAAATATATATATATAGATTTATATTAGCGTATTTATTGGTATTAGCAGTTTGTCATAAACGCATATGGTCAAACTCGTTCCGAGACGAGGTGCTGTTTATGATTTGTGGCTTGTGTGCCGGCTCAATATATTTTATTGCTGAAAATACTGCCATTGAGTACACGTTGGTGAGTAACGTCGCTCTTATCACCTCAATAGCACCATTGCTGACTACACTTCTACTCGGGCTAATATATAAAAATGAACGACCGGGTAAAGGGGCATATATTGGCTCAGTAACAGCATTTATCGGTGTCGCCTGTGTGATTTTTAATAGTAGCTTTGTAGTGAAAATGAATCCTATAGGGGATTTATTGTCATTGTCCGCAGCTGTCAGTTGGGCGGTATATAGTTTAGTGTTGAGAAAACTCAATGTAACTTATAGCGCAATGTTCATTACTCGCAAGACATTCTTTTACGGAGTACTGACTGCTATACCTTACATGTTGACTGAGCCGGAAATTTCTCCTATAAGCAATTTGTGGGATGTTGATGTATTGCTCAACTTGGCATTCTTGGGCGCATTTGCATCTATGGGCGCATATATTCTTTGGGCTAATGCAGTGAAAAAATTAGGCGCGATAAAAGCATCAAATTATTTGTATGTATCTCCGATTGTTACTTTGATTGCATCGGTATTCCTTCTTGGGGAGACAATAACATGGATTGGGTATGTGGGGTGTGCCTTAATCCTTGGTGGAATGTGGCTTGGGGAACATCTAAGTCGAAAAGAAAACATCTAATCTTTATTCTTCGAGTAAAAACTCTATCTCATTTATAAGACTATGACAAATGGAGATTGTCAGTGGACAATTTCTGCCTAATTCTGCCTGTGCCTGAGCAAGTACTTGTTTGATGTTGTGGGGCAAACGGTTGAATTTCAGGCGTAGGGCAGTATAGCGTTGTATGTCGCTGTCAGATGATAGAATTTCATCGGCAAGTGTGTCGGCAAACTCTGTGTGGCGCAATAGACGATGGCATAAGATGTCGGCAACTTCAGCCGATGGCACTTCGGCTACCCACTTGCGAGCTGTGTCGATAGAGAATTGTTCAATGGGATATATCATAGGCGCAAGAAGCATGCTCTCGCGTGTAGTTTTGTTGTCCCAAAGAGCTTGTGCCAATGTGGCATCGTGGGGAGTTTCTCTCGCTATTTCAATGAGTTGTGGGAGGTTAACGCCAAAAATTATGCGATAGTTAGCACCTTGGCGACGCATATTATCGGCCAACGCACCATTGCGCATAGTAAAAAACGCACGTTTAACTTTTTGCATGTCATTGAATTCTGTAGCCATAGTAATCTTATTTTAGACTACAAAGTTACCCATTTTAGTTGATAATTAGACTAAGAATATTAACTTTGCGATAAATAATGTTACTCTGCCATGAAAGGAATAAATTACATTCTGTTTGTATTATTGTCGGTGATTACATTCAATGCATCGGCTGTGAGTATCTCAAAGTTCAGTGCAACAAAAGAACCAACAACGCAATGGCTTTATGCTCCAACGAATATAGCTATTGATGCCAACGGAATAAAGAACCATCAATATCCCATTACAATACACCCACAATCACAATATATAATATCGATGCCCATTGCTGTTGTAAACTATGAGACAATAGGAGTGGATTGTAGTTATCATGTGGCAACCCAATCAACTCATCCTTTGATGGTGGAGATAATAGGGGATAACGAGTGTGTCGATTATTCCTATATATATGCGGGAACTCCTAATGTCGAACTTGCAATGGGTGGATATGTTGAGGGTATTACTCCACAATCGACATTTGCGAGATTTAAGTTCAGCTTGTCAGTAGCCTATGATGAAACAGAAATAGCTCATATTGATGAGGTGCAAGTGTATGGCACATTGAAGGAGTGGAACAAACGCGTTGTACCTGTGATTTCTCATGAGGTAACAACTGATGGCATTGTTGTGAAGTGGGCTTCGGTTACTGATGCTGTAACTTACAAAATTACTTATGCAGAAAAGTCGGGTGGTGCTGAGCAATCAATGTCGTTAGATGCTATTTCGAATCAAAAAGAGATGAAAGCCATCTTAACTGGGCTGAAACCAGAAACCGAATACCAATACTCCGTAAAGGCTTACAATAGTGCCGGAGTAGAGATAAGTAGTAGCATTTACTCATTTAATAGTTCTGCAGGAGTAGGTCAGCCCCTACTTGATGAGGCAAAAGTATATGTATCGGCCGGAGAACTTGTTATAGATACACCTCAATCTTGCAATTGCCAAATTTATTCGATGGCAGGAGTGATGATTAAAAATTTATTATTGGTTGAAGGGAAAAACCGAGTGTCATTGCCGGCCGGCATATATATACTAAATCAGCCGAGAAAATCCCGGCTGATTGTAATCCCTTAAAACTATTTTGTTTTAGCTAAGTTTCTGTATCGCTTCTTCTACTGATAGAAGTTGTTGACTGCCTGTTGCCATCTCTTTGAGCATCATTTTGTTTTCGGCAAGTTCGTTTTCTCCCACAATTGCTACATATGGGACTTTAAGAGCGTCGGCATATCCCATTTGCTTTTTCATCTTTGCATTTTCGGGATAAATTTCGGCTGAGATACCGGCAGCACGCAGTTGCTTAATCATTTTCATTGAAGCAGCTGCTTCGGCTGTTCCAAAGTTGGTAAACATTACTGTTGTAGCCGAACTTGTTTCTGCAGGATATAAATCGAGAGTGTTAAGCACATCATAAATGCGGTCAGCACCAAAAGAGATTCCCACGCCTGAAACATCGGGCAACCCAAAAACTCCTGTAAGGTTGTCATAGCGACCGCCACCGGTGATACTGCCTATTTGCACATTTTGTGCTTTGACCTCGATGATAGTTCCTGTGTAGTAGTTTAGACCACGAGCAAGAGAAACATCAAGATCAAGCGTAGCTTGTAATCCGAGTGCATTAACGCCTTCAATCACTTCGCGCAACTCTTTAACACCAAGCATGCCTGTTTCTGATGAAGCAAGAACTGATGCTAATTTGTCTATGCGCTCATTGAGGGAGCCATCTATTGCAAGAATTGGTTGGAGTGTAGCAATAGCATCTTCGCTAAGACCACGTTCACACAATTCGGCATTTACATTATCAATACCTATTTTGTCAATCTTGTCAATTGCAACTGTGATATCTACAATCTTTTCTGGTGCGCCAATCAATTCTGCTATTCCTGCAAGTACTTTGCGGTTGTTGAGCTTTATGGTGATGTTGATTTTTAAGCGACTGAACACCTCATCGATAAGTTGTAACAACTCAATCTCGTTGATGAGAGAGTCAGAGCCGATGATGTCGGCATCACATTGATAAAACTCGCGGTAACGACCTTTTTGTGGACGATCGGCACGCCATACAGGTTGGATTTGGAAACGCTTGAATGGGAATTGCAACTCATTGCGGTGTTGTACTACATAGCGTGCAAAAGGAACAGTCAAGTCATAACGAAGCCCTTTCTCACATAGTTGAGATGTGAGTCTCACACAATCGCCGGCGTCAATTAACGAGCGATCGGCCTTGCTAAGGAAATCCCCTGAATTGAGAATCTTGAACAATAGTTTGTCCCCTTCTTCGCCATATTTGCCCATGAGAGTTGACAAATTTTCCATTGCTGGAGTCTCAATTTGTTTAAACCCATAGAGACGGAACACATCACGAATTGTGTCAAAAATATAGTTGCGTCTCGCCATTTCAGCAGGCGAGAAATCATGTGTACCCTTTGGAATTGATGGTTTTTGTGCCATTATAATTATATTTCAGTTTATTTGAATTGCAAATTTACAAAATAAATCTATTTGTCGTATAGAGATGCTAGACGTTCTTCAAGGTCGGTTGAAGAAAGACGGGAGATGAGTTTGCCTTTGTTAGCGAGGGAGATTGTCCCTGTTTCTTCCGAAACGACGATTGCAACAGCGTCGGTCGCTTGCGAAATGCCTAGAGCTGAGCGGTGGCGCAATCCGAGTGAGCGAGGAATGTTGGTGTCGTGGCTCACAGGTAGAATACATCCAGCTGCTTTTATGCGGTCATTAGCTATAATCATTGCGCCATCATGAAGCGGAGAGTTTTTGAAGAAAATATTTTCGATGAGGCGAGAGTTGACAGTGGCATCTATGGCATCGCCTGTGCGTTCATAATTATCAAGTGATACATTTTGCTCAATGACAATCAATGCACCGGTCTTGCTCTTTGCCATATTCATGCAGGCATACACGATGGGCATTACTTTGTGGCGATTATCCTCTGCCGGAGTGTCGTTTTTGCGATTGAATATTTTTTTGACAAATCGCCAACGGCGATGAGAGCCGAGCTCAACAAGAAAGCGTTTGATTTGCTCTTGGAAAAGGATTACAAGTATCAACAACCCTATGTTCATGAATTTGTCAAGAATTGTCCCTATGAGACGCATTTCCAGAATTTCAGATGCAACTACCCACACAGCAATAAATGCCAATACTCCGAAGAATATGTTTATCGTTCCCGACTCTTTCATTATGCGATATAGATAAAAGAGCAAAAATGCAACGAGAACTATATCGAGAGCGTCTTTTATTCCAAAAGGTTCCATATCAGAAGTGTTATTTATTGTTGTGTTAATTCTACAAGTTTTATCGCTTCTACAGCTTCTTTTACATCATGAACACGCAATATTGATGCTCCGGCAAGAAGGGCAATAGTATTTAGTACGGTCGTTCCGTTGAGCACTTCTTGAGGAGTAGAGCTCAATGGCTTGTAAATCATTGATTTTCGCGATATGCCAACGAGTAGCGGGCGGTCTAATTCATGGAAAATCTCAAGATTTTTCAGTAGCTCATAGTTTTGCTCGATGGTTTTGCTAAATCCAAAACCGGGATCAACGATAACATCATTTACACCCAAGAGAGCGAGGCGATTTACCTTCTCGGCAAGAGATTTGATAACTTCAACAGTAACGTTGGTGTAATCGGTCATTGAAGCCATGTTTTCGGGCGTACCACGCATGTGCATTAAGATGTAAGGCACGTTCAGTTGTGCTGCTGTTTCAAACATTTTTTCATCGAGGTCTCCGCCTGAAATATCGTTAATAATATCGGCCCCTAAATATTCAATCGCTTTGCGGGCTACATCGGCGCGGAATGTGTCAACCGAGACAAGGATACGACTGTCGATGGAACGTAATATTTTCATGCCGAGTCCCAAACGGCGATATTCTTCGTCGGCTGGAATTGTTTCGGCTCCCGGACGGCTCGAATAAGCACCTATGTCGATAATATTAGCCCCCTCGCTGATGATTTGTTCAATACGAGATGCAATTGATTTTTCCTCGGTAGCTCTAGAATCGGCATAGAAAGAGTCGGGGGTAATGTTCAAAATACCCATAACTTGCGGACGGGAAAACTCGATCAATTCTCCTTTCCGATTTATAGAAAATGGTACAAATCTATGCACGTTCCGTCGTGTAATATTATTTATACTGCGAATTTAACAAAATCCCTTGTTATTCCCAAATCTCCCTATATGAGTTTTAAATATATAGAGTCAACAATCAAAAATTCCCCAATAAAAATTTGGATAATAAGGATAAAATGCGTTACTTGCAGGAATAAATTTAATACTTATTGATTAACAAAAGATGGCTCGCTAATGTGGGATCTTGAAAATTAATAAAGATGATATGAAAACTATTAGATTGATACTATTAATATTTTTAGCTATGTTTATTTGTAATGAGATGTCAGCGCAAAGTCATAGAGAAAAGACATTGTTGTTACAAGGATACCAGAAATATCAAACATTCAATGAATTTAAGATGAGTGGCGAAGGTGAGGTTGTTGATACGCCATTTGTATATGTTAAGAGAGAGAGACAAAAGATAACAACACGAATTTCAAATAATATTGATAGTGCAATTGTTTATGAAAAAGAGGGTAAGTATTGGAAAAATGTCATTTCGTGTGCTTTTGAAAATTTCGGACATCCTGATTTGAATTGTTTATGTATAGATGGTCCTGAGACTCCACATGAATATATTCGATATATATCTAATGATACAATAATGTGTTTGTACTATTTCTTAGAAAGTCCACAAAAAGATATTGAACATAAGATATTGAGTATAGAATTAATTACTCCCGGGAAAATAGTTGAAATATTTAGAGACGAAGATCAAAAATTCATCCCATATAAAGATGATTTAAATATAATCTTGAGCGAGATAAAATCAGTACAAAACAGGTACGATTTAAGTAAGGCAACATATATTGATGATAAGGAAAAGATGATTTCTGTTTATCAAATAAGTTTATATCCCGATAAAATGATTATGATAAATCCAAAAGGAGATAAAATTACATATCGCTATAAGTCATTGAAATTATATGGAATAACTCCTGATTATGTAAGCAATATAAAAAACCTTATTAGGAAATATTATTCGGATTGATATATTATGGAACCTCAGAAAGAACAAGCGAAAATTATATTGCCGGAGGAATCCTTTTATTTAGCAGAGAGTAAAGATAAGGATGGGCAAATGGTGTTAATGGTTATAAATTCATCATTAAGACATAGGCGAGACGATGCTATATTAAAGCAAGTTTTTGGATATTATTGTTCTATAGTTTTTGATTATGAAGATGTGGATGATAATCTTTGGCCTACATCAGAGGAGTTTTCTGTAATGAGGGATTATGTAGAACGAGTGATAAAGCAATAAAAAATGATATGAATCACCCCAATGCTTTATTCGTTGCACGAATAACTCATGCTGGAACTTGTCAGATGATTTGGATGCTCAATAATCCGGATATCACCATTGAATATTTGGATCGAGTTATAGCTAATAAAGAACAAGAAAGAGAATTTGAATATCAAATTGAGTCAGATGTTGAATGGGATTCAATAGGGTATTTCTTGCAAGATTTTCCAGAGAAAGAAGAATAATCAACATATTATGGTATGAAACGGATATGATTTTATAATACGATAAAGATATGATTAGGAAAATACTTTATATAGGCGCACTATTGTTAACATGTTGCACACAAAAGGAAAGCATCAAAATCCCAGAAATGGATAGAATTACGCAAGAGGTTCAACAATATTATAATAGTAAAGATATACAGCATTTGTATAATGCAAAAGAATACATTGATAGCGTTGAGAATGAGGAAAATAGCTACTATTTTTTTGATACAAGAATTCAAATATATGTATTGTTGGATGAATATGAAGAGGCTATTTCTTATATAGAAGATATAGATGCTTCAAAATTTAATAAATCATATCAAAAGCAATTTTATTTATATTGTCTTAAAGCTATGCAAGCGACATTTAATAATGATAGTATACTATCAAAAGAATATTATGGAAAAACCATAGGACTATTACAAAATCAGGTAAATTTAGAATATGATGAAACTGCTTTTTATGAATTATATTTGATGAAATCAAAAATTAATCCATGTGCTTTAGTAGAGAAAGAATTAGACTCTATTATAAATGAAGATGGGCAATATCGTGAAATTGCTAATATCCTACGAAGTTCAATAGGACATTTGTCGAGTGGTGAATCTATTGCAATTGAGCGTGTGTTGAAATAGGAGAATATTTAAGTTTCTGTAATCGTAAATAAAATTATGAGACTGATTATAAAAATAATGTTTTTCATATTAGCGTTAACAATTAAAGCTAATACGCCAACTATAATACAACAAACAGAGCAAAAATATGCTATAGAAGATTCGATAGTCTCAATCTATGAATTGGAAATTTATAATGCGACAAATGATTCTGTATTATGGTTATGGATTGCGCCAAATTTAAAAGCCGAAGGTGATACATGTGAGTTAATCAAACAGTATTTCTTTGATAATAATACCCGTTTGATTAATGTCGCTGTTGATGTAAATGTTTCTGAAATAATACCAACTCTTGGGAAGAATTTTATTACACGCATTTCCCCGAAAGGTAAATTCTCTTTTGTCTCTAAAGAAAAGAGTAAGTTGGATAATATTATTCCATATATTGTTATCCTTTCGCAAAATGAGATAATATTGCGATATCCGAAATTGAAAGCAATAATACAACCTCCCATTATATTTTATGAAAAGCCATATTTATTTTTATAAGGATTTAGAATAAATGGTATATCAATAAATGAGATTAGGGCTGTAAATATCGAAAGTCAGGTGAGAGAATATTTAAAAATACCAAAAAGAACTTCATATGGTGGTCAAAAAATATTTTAATACGAAGATAGTATTATTTGCAAGTATAGTCTTGGGTATAAGTGTTTTAATGTTGATATGGTGGTATTATTGTAACTATAAAGCCGAGCAAGAATATCTTGAAGGGCGGAGATATGCCGGATATATAAATGCTTTAGTTGAAGATAATTATGCAACAGAAGATTATCCATTTGTATATATAAAAGTAATAAATGATGATTACCCTGATGGGGCATTAACATTGTTGCCATATTTATCGGACCAGATAAGGACCAAGATTCAGAGAGATAGTATACAGGGAGATATTTTAGCAGAAAATAAGAATTTAATAAAGAAGATATTATGTGGCGAAATGCCATATATAATATCTGACTCGATAGATGCAACTATAATTAGGAAATGTGTTCCAAATGAGACTGAAGAATATTGGTTTAATAAAGGAATTCAAGCCTATAAAGAACACTATCTTGATGGAGTTATGATACGAGAGGATATTCCCTCAGATGAGTATTTCGCCGTAATTAAACGAATAATACTTACGCGTCACACTGTTTATCGCCATTATGGCTATGGTGATGCTACAAATTTATAAATCAAAGGAATATTCCTATTTACCCTATATGAGATTTATTAGAGATAGGAAAACAAGGAGTATACCTATGGGGGCAATGTATTTCAAACTGAAGATTATGATTTTCATTACGTGGACTTTTACATCGCCATCGTTGGTAAGTTGGCTTTTGATGATGTTGCGGTCGAGTAGCCAGCCGGCAAAGAATGCAATGAACATCCCTCCGGCGGGGAGCAGTATGTTGGATGAAACATAATCAAAGAGAGAGAAAATTGTGTGCCCAAAGATAGTCATTCCACTCAAACTGCCAAACGAGAGTGCGCATATTGAGCCGAAAACAAGTGCAATGCCGGTGTTGAGCCATGTCGCCTTTTTGCGACTCATTTTCTTCTCTTCGGAGAAAAATGCGATTGAAACCTCACTCATCGAAATGGTTGACGATAATGAAGCGATGAATAGCAGGAAGAAGAAAAGTGAGGACCAAAAGATGCTTCCGGGTAGTTGGCTGAATATGTTTGGAAGAATTTCGAATACGAGTGTCGGCCCTTGTGCAGGTGAAACACCAAAGGTAAACACCGCTGGGAATATAATGACACCGGCAAGAATGGCGACTGAGGTGTCGAGCAATGCGGTTGTTGTTGCACTACGCACAATACGTGTCCTATTGCTGAAATATGAGCCATAGGTCAACATTGTGCCTAATCCCAGACTTAATGAGAAAAATGCTTGTCCCATTGCTCCAATCATTACCGATGAGTTGATCTTAGAAAAATCGGGTGTGAAAAGGAATTTCAATCCGTCAACGGCTCCTGGCATCATTAGTGAGTTAATACAGAAAATGATGAGTATTATAAAAAGACATGGCATCATAATATTAGACATGCGCTCAATCCCCTTTTGTACGCCACGAATTACAATAACGAAATTGAGAAGAAGAAATATGATCGTCCACATGAGTGGTCGCCAATTCCCAGTACTGAAGGTGGAAAATTGCTTGTGGAATTCTTCAGCCGAAGAGAAATTTAATGCTCCGGTGATTGATTGGTAGAGGTATTCAAGAGTCCACCCGGCAACAACTGAGTAGAAACTTAAAATCATCAATGAAGCACCGATCCCAATGTAGCCCACCCAATGCCATTGCCCCGATGAACGAAGTTTGCGAAACGCGCCGAAGATATTGCTACGCGTTTGTCTCCCAATCATGAATTCGGCGCATAGAATGGGTATTCCAAAAAGGAATATAAAACAAAGATAGGTAAAGAGGAATGCTCCTCCGCCATGAGTCCCTGCTTCATAGGGGAAACGCCAAATGTTTCCAAGTCCTACTGCCGAGCCAACGGTCGTGGCTATTACTCCAAGGCGGGTTGTAAATTGTGCTCTATTGTTATTTTCGTTCATTGGTCGTTATCTTGTTTCATAAGGCACCGGTTGCGATAGCGGATCGCGTGTGGGTGCTTGTTTTTTCGGTTTATATTTTTTGCTTTTCTTCTTTGTGGATTTTAACTCTCTTGCGGTGTCATTGCTGATGTGTTGCATATTGGCTGATATGGAATCAGTCAATGGCAATGTATCTTCTTGGCTTTGAGTATTTGAAAAGTGCAATGTTGTGATTATTGCTGCCAAAATGAGCAACAATGCAATCATGCCACGTCGTTCTCCTGCAGTAAAATTTTTAGTCATTTAAGAATGAAGAGATGAGTATGCTTGCAATCAACACCGGCGCTATAAATCGGATTATAAATACAACAATTTGGAATGTGCGAGCGGTGATTGCTCCGTAGTTGGTAAGCTCGTTGTTTAAGAATTTTTTAGGCGCAAACCATCCTACATATAAGCATAACAATATTGACCCTATTGGTAACATTATATTGGCAGTCAAGTAGTCTAAAAGATCAAATATGTTCATTCCAAACAATTTGATGTCTGACCACGAGCCTTGCGCCAAAGAACATGCTGTACTAAGCACGAAAAGAGGAAGGAGCATAGTAAGGCATGCTGCCTTACGAGACATTTTGCAACGATCTTGCATAAATGCAATAGAAACTTCGGCTATTGATATTGTTGATGTTATTGCGGCAACAGTTAGGAACAAAAAGAATAATGCTGACCACACTTGAGAATAGGGTAGTTGAGCAAAGACTTCGGGGAGTGTGGCAAAAACAAGAGTCGGACCTTTTAATGTTGCGTCTTGTAAGCCAAATGAGGTTACTGCCGGGAAGATGATTACCCCCATCATGAATGCTACAAATATCACACTTGATGATACCGTAAATGATGTTTTGATGAGTCTTGTATCTTTAGGGAAGTATGATGCATAGGTGATGAGCACGCCCATTCCGAGGCTTAACGAGAAAAATGCTTGTCCCAATGCGCGAATGACAACTGATGGTGTTATTGCGCTAAAATCGGGGTTGAGGAAGAATTTCAAACCTTCGTCGGCTTTGGGTAGCGATAGTGATACAAAACAGAACGCAAGCAACAAGACAAAAAGCATAGGCATTAAAATGTTAGAGATGCGTTCAATCCCTTTTTGTACCCCAAATAGTAGTATGCCAAGATTTATCCCTATCACTACAAATGTGTGGATTAGTGGGTTTATATCGTCGCTGATATATTCTTGCATGCGCACAGAAAATTGACTACTATATCCATCAACATTCTCTATTGGCTGGTAAAGGTGTCCTGTGATTGATTCCCACATATACTCAAAGGTCCACCCTGCAACTACCATGTAATAGCACAGAATGAGATAAGAAGTGAGTATTGCTAATGCCCCGGCAAACCACCATTTTTTGCCTGGTGCAAGGTTACGGAATGAGCCAACGGCATCGGACCCTCCGCCTCGGCCAATTGAAAATTCGGCAAGCATCACAGGTATGCCTAACAAGAATACACAAGCGATGTAGATGAGAAGAAATGCGGCACCACCATTGGCTTGTACCTCAGAGGGGAAACGCCACACACTGCCTAACCCTACAGCAGAGCCTACTGTAGCGGCAATAAGTCCTATTTTTGTGCTAAATTGAGCTTTAGATGACATGTTAGATTGGTTTGTTTATTTTAGATGCAAAATTAGCGAAAAAGTGAACAAGATGATACCGATGTGCTTATTATTTTGTTGTTTTATAGTACTTTTGTCATAAATTATATAAAGTGATGAAGCAATTTTGTTGAAACTACCGCCATATTTGCCGAGTGTGATAGTGCTGATGTTATTATTTTATTTGACATTAGTGCCGCAGCCATTGCCCCCAATAGAGGAGCCGTTTTTGAATTTTGACAAATTGGTCCATGTCGTGATGATGGCAGGAGTGTATTTGACTTTTGCATTTGATTATACAAGAAGAGAGCGACAACACCAGTTGCCACTCTCTGTAATATTCTTGTTATTAGTAATCGTTGTGCTACTTGGTGGATTTATAGAACTTGCACAGGGGACAGACTTTATCCATCGCGGTAGCGATTTGTGGGATTTTATTGCTGATGCCGTTGGTGCAATTCTCGCAAGCGTTGTAGCACGTCGAGTGATGAGATTTATTATTTCTTGAAATCAGTTAATTTTTCGTCGATAAATTTCTTCAAATCTTCACCACGCACATCGCGACCAACGATTTCACCTTCAGGATTGATAATTACGATACAAGGAATACCTGAAATGCCGTAAAGGTCAGTAGGAATGTTTTGTCCGTTGATAATGTGGTTCCAAGGTAGTTTGTGCTTTTCGATAGCTTCAACTGTGTTTTGAGGTTCGTCCCACACAGCAACACCTACGATGTCAAGACCTTTGCCATTCCATTTTTTGTAGATTTCCTTAAGAGTAGCAGTTTCTTTGATACATGGTCCACACCAGCTAGCCCAGAAGTCAACGATTGTATAGTTGCCTTTACCAGCATAGTCGCTAAGTTTTTTAGTAACACCTTCGTGAGTGATTTCAAAGTCAGTAAACTTGTTGCCTGGAGATGTTGCTTTTTTGCATTTAGCTGCGTCAACAAGTTTTTGAACACGTTTGTATTTCAATAGAGTCGAGTCAGAAGCAATAACTGAATCAAGTTCAGCTGGCTCAAATTCATATGCCTTTTGGATGAATAGGAAATAACCGATGGGGTTACCTTGATTGTCAGCACATGTAGCAGAGTCAAGTTCTTCATAGGCTTTAATGATTGCTCCCATTTGCGCTTTTGCTGTAGTGTCTTTTGCTACTTTCATGTATTCTTGACGCAATGAGTCAGATGCTGCACTGAAAGCTTCAAAAGCATCGTTAAGGACAGAGCCTGAAGCTGTGCCAAGGCTGTCGATAGTGATGTTGCCTGCTTCAAGGATAAACATTGGACCGCGTTTTCCGCTGATGAGCAAGCGAGCCATGCGAGGTTCTTCGATTTTTCCTACAAATAATGCTTTTTCCATTTCAACGATTGCGCTGTCGAGTTTAACCTCGCCATCGTCATAGTCCATAACATATACCATCTTACCTTCGTCCTCAGCTTTTGTGTTGAACTCAACGGTATAATCAGTGTTTGGAACTGTAGTACATGCTGCAACTGAAAGAGCTGCAACTGCATAAAGTAAATTTTTTTTCATCTCTTTGTGTTTAATTATTAGTGTATTACTGATTGCAAATGTACGCACAAAAATTCGCATAATTGATAAATATTTCGCTTAAACTTTGTTGTATAGCTAAAAATAGCTATTTTTGTTATCACTTAATGCTTAAATTTGTTATCATTTAAAACTGATTTAACATGGAACAAAGTTTAAATAAACTATTTCAAAATTCAATTAGAAGTAATTGGGAGACTCCGGCGTTGACCGATTTTAACGGAGCAACATTCCAATATAAAGATGTGGCACGCAAGATTGCTAAATTACATCTTCTGTATGAACACTGTGGAATAAAGCCGGGAGATCGAATTGCTTTGTGTGGTCGCAACTCTTCTCAATGGGCTGTTGCGTTCCTTGCAACAGTTACTTATGGCGCAGTTGCTGTTCCTATTTTGCACGAGTTTAAGGCTGACAATATTCACCACTTGGTAAATCATAGTGAGGCTCGCATCCTTTTTGTTGACGATAGTATTTGGGAAAATCTTGACCCGGCGTTGATTCCCAATGTTGAAGGTGCATTGAAAATAAAAGATTTCTCTCAATTGATATCTCGCAAACCGGAGTTTGCCGACGCACGTGCTCACTTGAATGAATATTTTGGTAAACGTTATCCTGAAAGATTTACGGCTGAAGATGTTGTATACTATGAAGATAAAGTTGATGAATTAATGTTGATTAACTACACATCAGGCTCGACTGGGTTCTCTAAAGGTGTAATGTTGTCATATGGTAATGTGTGGTCAAATGTCCAATTTGCTGTTCAACACTTGCACTATTTGCATCCGGGTGATGGCATTGTGTGTATGTTGCCATTAGCTCACATGTATGGTTTGGCTATCGAATTGTTACATTCGTTTGCCAAAGGTTGTCATGTCAACTTCTTGACAAGAATACCATCACCACGTGTTATCATGGAGGCATTTGCTTCAGTGAAACCAAAGATTATCATTTCAGTACCTCTAATCCTTGAAAAGATAATCAAGACAAAGGTATTCCCAATGTTGGAAAAACCATTGATGAAAATGTTGTTGTGTATTCCATTTGTTGACGACACATTGTTGGGTAAAGTAAAGGAGAAATTGCAGGAAACATTTGGTGGCAACCTCGTTCAAATAATCATTGGTGGAGCTGCTCTTAATAAAGATGTGGAAGCATTCTTGAAACGTATCGGATTCCCTTATACAGTGGGTTATGGTATGACAGAATGTGCACCATTGATTTCTTATGCACCATGGGACGAAAATCGCGAAGGCTCGTGTGGTCGCGTGGTTGATCGCATGGAGGTGTATATTGACTCTGCCGATCCTTATAATATTCCCGGTGTGCTATGGGTGCGTGGTGCAAATGTGATGCAAGGATATTATAAAAACCAAGAAGCAACCGATGCTATCTTTAAGGATGGCTGGATGAGCACAGGTGATATATGTCAAATGGATGAAGACGGATTTATTTACATTCGTGGTCGAGACAAGAACATGATTCTAGGTCCATCAGGACAAAATATCTATCCTGAAGAAATCGAGCAAAAACTCAATAATATGCCTTACGTCTGCGAGTCAATTGTTATTGATGAGGATAATAAACTTGTGGCTCTTGTGTATCCCGATATTGAAAATGCTACAGCTCAAGGCATCAGCATGGCAAGTCTTGAAAAGATGATGCAAGAAAATATCGATGCTCTTAACAAGGAATTGCCTGCATATTCTCAAATCAAGAAAGTGAAAGTTCATCACGAAGAATTTGAGAAAACACCTAAACGTTCTATCAAGCGTTATCTATATCAGCACGGATAATCTGAAATTTCTTTATAAAATTGACACGCACATAGTATTTATGTGCGTGTCTTTGTTTATAGCTTGGTGATTATTTTGTAACTTTGCACCCTGAAAATAGATATCAGTATGCAGAAGATTAGAAACATCGCTATTATTGCTCACGTTGACCACGGTAAAACTACAATCGTTGATAAAATGTTGCTCGCTGGAAACCTTTTCCGCGAAAATCAAAACGCAGGTGAGCTAATCCTTGATAATAATGACTTGGAACGTGAACGCGGGATTACAATTCTTTCAAAAAACGTTTCTATCACATATAAAGATTATAAGATTAACATCATAGACACTCCGGGGCACGCCGATTTTGGTGGTGAGGTGGAACGTGTGTTGAACATGGCTGATGGTTGTCTCCTTTTGGTTGATGCTTTTGAAGGTCCAATGCCTCAAACACGTTTCGTGCTTCAAAAGGCTATTCAAATGGGGTTGAAGCCTGTCGTTGTCGTTAATAAGGTGGATAAACCTAATTGCCGCCCTGATGAGGTACAAGAAATGGTATTTGACTTGATGTTTAATCTTGAAGCTACTGAAGACCAACTTGATTTCCCAACAATATTTGGCTCGGCTAAACAAGGCTGGATGAGTACCGATTGGCAAAAGCCCACTGATAACATTCTTGCTCTGCTTGATGCTATTATTGAATATATTCCTGAGCCTAAAACTCTTGAGGGTGATGCTCAAATGTTGATTACATCACTTGACTATTCTTCTTATGTTGGTCGCATCGCTATCGGCCGCGTGCATCGTGGCGAGTTGCGCGAAGGGATGGAAATTGCTCTTTGCAAGAAAGACGGCTCAATTGTTAAGCAACGCATTAAAGAGTTGCACACGTTTGAGGGAATGGGACGTAAAAAGGTGTCAAGTGTTAAAAGTGGTGATATCTGTGCGCTCGTTGGTATTGATGGATTTGAAATTGGTGATACTGTGGCCGATGTAACTAATCCAGAGGCATTGCCACGTATTGCAATTGATGAGCCTACAATGTCAATGACATTTACTATTAACGACAGCCCATTCTTCGGTAAAGATGGTAAGTTTGTAACATCTCGCCACATTGCTGATCGTTTAGAGAAAGAACTTGACCGCAACTTGGCTTTGCGCGTAACAAAGGCTGACCATGAAGATGTGTGGACAGTGTTTGGCCGCGGTGTGTTACATTTGTCAGTGTTGATTGAGACAATGCGTCGTGAAGGGTATGAGTTGCAAGTGGGACAGCCGCAAGTAATCATCAAGGAGATTGATGGGGTCAAGTGCGAGCCTGTGGAACTGTTGACAATCAACGTTACTGAGGAATATTCAAGCAAAATTATCGATATGGTAACTCGCCGCAAAGGTGAGATGTTGACAATGAATGCACAAAACGATCGCATACACATGGAATTCCAAATCCCATCTCGAGGAATAATTGGATTGCGTAACAATGTGTTGACAGCATCGGCAGGTGAGGCGATTATGGCTCATCGTTTCCTTGAATATCAACCATGGAAAGGAGACATCGAGCGTCGCACAAATGGCTCTTTGATAGCAATGGAAGCCGGTACAGCCTATGCCTATGCAATTGATAAACTACAAGATCGTGGTCGTTTCTTTATCTTCCCACAAGAGGAGGTTTATGCCGGTCAAGTAGTGGGAGAGAACGCTAAGGATAATGATATTGTTGTCAATGTTACCAAGTCAAAGAAATTGACAAATATGCGTGCATCGGGTGCTGATGATAAAGCTCGCATCATTCCTCCTGTGGTATTCAGTCTTGAAGAAGCGCTAGAATATATCAAAGAGGATGAATATGTAGAAGTAACTCCAAACCACTTGCGTTTACGCAAAATTATTCTTGACGAAATAGAACGCAAACGCGCA
>JAFXGB010000095.1 GCA_017520235.1 Muribaculaceae bacterium
AAGAACAAACTATAATGGGAGAAAAGCCACATCAAGTTTGTTCTTCGTATAGCGTTTAGTCGAAAGTTCGGTCAACTAAATCGAAGATTATTTCTTCTTATGACGATTCTTTCTTAGGCGTTTTTTGCGCTTGTGAGTAGCCATCTTGTGGCCTTTTCTTTTCTTTCCGCTTGGCATTTTGTTACGCTTTTATAATTAGTAAATTGGGTTGATTCTCTCTAATTGTGCGATAGTTAAATGTTCTCGCGTATTATTTTACATCTTCCATGAACACTTTCGCAGGCTTAAATGCTGGAATTTTGTGTGCTGGAATAATGATTGTAGTGTTTTTAGAGATGTTGCGTGCAGTTTTTTCTGAACGAGTTTTCACGATAAAGCTACCGAATCCTCTTAGATAAACATTTTCACCATTTGCAAGTGAATCTTTTACAATCTCCATGAATTTTTCGATAGTTTCAAGAACATTAGCTTTTTCAATGCCTGTTGTTTTTGAAATCTCGTTTACAATATCAGCTTTAGTCATTGTTATATATTTTAATTATTAGTTATTAATATCATTGATATGCAAGCTATTAGGGATAAGTTCCCCTGCATTCAAAATTTGCAACTGCAAATATCGTACTTTTTTTTCAATTAGCCACAACTTGAACGCCATTTTTTCTCACAATTCTCACATTTGCACACTATTTATTCTCATTTTTATAATTACAGCATTATAAAATATCATGAATCTTCTCCAAGTTAAATACTTCAATTGCATTAACGAGGTTTATAGAAGCACCCTCTCCATTGCGATTAAAATAGATTGCATGCCAACCGGCACCCATCGCTCCTATGATATCTGTATCGGGGTTATCTCCTACTATTAACGTGCGACATGCTTCAGCGTTACTTTTCTGCAAAGCATAGTCAAAGATGCGCTTGTCAGGCTTATTCACTCCTATATCATCACTTAGTACTACCGCATCAAAATAATCGACAATATTACTCGATACCATTTTCCTGTGCTGAACTTCATAAAAGCCATTACTGATAACTCCTATTTTATACCCTTGAGATTTTAAATAATCCAACAATTCACGAGCACCAGGGACAAGAGCCTTTAACGAAGCCAGTTTATCAAGATACACATCGCTCAATTCTGCACTCATTTTTATAGCCTCATCATTATCATATCCGGCATCAGCAAGCACCTTGCGAAACCGCTCAACCATGAGATATTCTTTTGTTATCTTCCCTACATTATAGAGCGACCATAGCCGATGATTATTTTCTTGATAGGTATTGCGCCATGTGTCAACATCGCCAAAAGCTTCTTCCAATCCGGCATATTCATACACAAGAGCCAACGCCTCCCATGAATTTGTTTTAAAGTCCCAAATCGTATCATCGAGATCAACCCACACCCAGTCTATATCTTCCTTGTTTATTTTCATCTTAACTTTGTCTAATTTACGCTATGCAAATATCGAAATAGGTTTTTAATTATCCAAATATAGAATTAAATCTTCGGAAAAACGCTTTTATCTTGTTTATATATTTTGGTTGCATTATCTTTGTCGGGATAAAATTCACAATTTACCATAAATCATGGATGAAAACTTAAAGAAGATCCTAAGCAAAGACCCTGATGGTCTCCTTACTTATGAATATATTGCCAATCACATCAATTCATGTTATGAAATTATTGATGATTTAGTTGACAATATGATAACTGTTGATAAAAACGGACAATTTCTTGTTAGTGCCGCCCGCTATTTAACAGCTATTGACCGCGAAAAATACAGCTCTGCAATCAGTCGATTGATAGCATCGGCAATTGAAAAGGACCGCGAACATCGATACATCGGAGACCTATTACAAAGCATTTGGGGCGCAGATTACACTGAGCACCTTGATGAATTAAATTCAAGCGATGATAATTTCCGTCGCATTTATAAACGTTTATATCCTAAAGGCATTTAACATCATGCGAAAGACATTATTTTTATTAACAACATTACTTTGCTCATTGGCTTCATGCAATGCCAATTCATCGGCAAAAGACTCATCTAACGAAATTTCAAACAACTCTAAAAATAATACAGCAATGACAACAGTCGATACTACCGATGTTATGGTAGATATAAAAACATCTTTGGGTGACATTCGTGTTTTACTATATGGCGACACGCCAAAACATCGCGATAATTTTCTCAAACTCGTAAATGAAGATTTCTATAATGGAACGCTTTTCCATCGTGTCATAAATGAATTTATGATTCAAGCAGGAGACCCTGATTCAAAGAATGCCCCTGCAGGAAAAATGTTAGGTTCAGGTGGTCCAGGCTATCAAATCGATGCTGAAATCGTGTATCCTAAACATTTCCACAAGCGCGGAGCTCTTGCCGCTGCTCGCCAAGGAGACCAAGTAAACCCAGAGAAAAAATCTTCAGGCTCACAATTTTATATTGTTACAGGCAAAGTTTATAACGAAGGCCAAATAAAACAAATGGAAGGTCAACTTGCAATGAGACAAAAACAGGCCATTTTCAACAATCTTGCCCTACAATATCGCGATTCGATAATGAACATGCGCAAAAATCGCGACCAAATGGGGTTGCAAAACCTTCAAAACGAGCTTATCGCTAAAACCGAAGCCGAAGCAGCCAAAAATCCTGCATCATTTACAGAAGAACAGCGTCAAGCCTATTCTACTGTTGGAGGAACGCCTCATTTAGATAATGACTATACTGTATTTGGTGAAATTGTCTCAGGAATGGATGTTGTTGCAAAAATCGAAAAAGCAGCAACTAACGCTCAAGATCGTCCTGAAGAAGATATCAAAATCATCAGCGCAAAAATTGTTAAATGATTGAAATAAATCGCTTTACTCTGCCCAATGGGTTGCGTGTTGTACACAACTACGATAGTGCCACTGCAATGGTGGCACTTAACGTCTTATATAACGTAGGAGCAAGAGATGAAGATCCTCAAATGACAGGATTGGCTCATCTGTTTGAGCATCTAATGTTTGGAGGCTCGACCAATATCCCCGATTTTGACACCGCAATTGAACGAGCCGGAGGATGGAACAACGCATGGACCAACAACGACTTCACAAATTTCTATGATGTAGTTCCTGCCCACAATGCAGAGACTGCCTTTTGGCTTGAAAGCGACCGCATGCTTTCCCTCGCCTTCAACGAAAAGCCTCTTGAGGTTCAACGCCATGTTGTCATAGAAGAGTTCAAAGAGGTGTGCCTAAACAAGCCTTATGGCGATATGGGACACCAATTGCGCTCACTCATTTACACACAACACCCCTATCGATACCCAACAATAGGCAAAGAAATCAGCCACATAGAGAAAGTAACACTACACGATGTCAAAGACTTCTTCTACAGTCATTATGCACCAAACAATGCAGTATTAGCTGTGTCGGGACACATTAGCATAGAAGAAACTAAGCATCTTGTCGAGAAATGGTTTAGCGATATCCCTTCTCGCGCTATATCTCCTCGCAACTACCCATCAGAGCCAAAACAAACTGAAGAGCGAAAGAAAATCACATCAGGAAGAGTACCACAAACAGCAATAGTGAAAGCATTTAGAATGCCGGGGTACTATTCTCCTGACTATATTCCTTGCGACATTATCACTGACTTACTTGCATCGGGACGCTCATCACGATATTATCGCAACCTGCTAATGAGCACCGACCTTTTTTCCGAAATTGACGCATCTATATGTGGCAGCGATGAGCCCGGGCACCTCATTCTCAATGCGAAACTAACAAGAAACGATTCCGACTCAATAAAACTTGCCGAGGATTTAATGCTATCAGAAGCTCTATCACTAACCAACGGATCGTTGACAGAATATGAGTTAACCAGAACAATCAACCGATTTGAATCAAATTTCACTTTCGGCTCAATCAATTTTTTAGCCAAAGCGCAAGCATTGGCAATGAGCGAGATGCACAACGAAGACATCAACAACATTGTTCCTCGATACAGAGAAATAACGACTGATAAAATCATCAGTGTTGCACATGAGATTTTCAATCCACAAAATTGTTCAACCCTCATTTATAACCCCGAAGAATAATTAAAACCGATTATTAATTGTTCAAAAACTGCATTTTAGCTTTAATTTTTACATTAATATCATTTTTTTTACTAAATTTGAAACCCACAAATAGCATGATACGGTAGATTTACCGTGAAAGCACATTATAAACTTATAAAATTTTTATTATGGAATTGCGTGAACAGGCCTTAAATTCTGAAATTGAAGGACAAGACCTAACCTTGAATGAAGGACAATCAGAAGTCCTAAATGTGAATGAAACAGAAGTAACAACAGCCGAAGTAGCTGAAAAACTTTCTAAAGAGCAGATTGTTGAACTTGCCGCAGAGTTGTCGGAAAAATCAGCAGCAGAAATCTCTCGTGATGAAATCACTAAAATCAAGCAGCAGTTCTATTCTATACGCAAAATTGAATTAGAAGCCGAAAAAGCTGAATTCCTTGAAAAAGGGAATGAAGAAGCTGCTTTCGCACCTAAAGTTGACGAACTTGAAGAAAAATTTAAAGAAATACTTAACGAAATAAAGGAGAAAAAAGCGGCATTACTTGCTGAGCAAGAGGCTACTCGCCAAGCAAACTATGACCGCAAAACAGCTATCATTTCAGAAATCAATGAAATGTCTGCCGACACCGACAACGTAAATCGTCTTTTCCCTAAATTCAAAGAGTTACAACAAGAATTCAAATCAATAGGAGAAGTTTCTCCTATTGTCGTGAGCGAATTGTGGAAAAGTTATCAAGACGCTGTTGAACGTTATTATGACCAGTTGAAAATCAACAAAGACCTTCGCGATTATGATTTCAAGAAAAATCTTGATATCAAACAATTATTATGTACCGAGGCTGAAAAACTTGCTGAAGAAAACGATATAATTGTTGCATTCAAACGTTTACAAGACCTTCATGAAAAATGGCGCGAAACAGGTCCTGTGGCAAAAGAAATACGCGAAGAAATATGGGCTCGCTTCAAAGACGCCTCTGCGACAATCAACAAAAAATATCAAGCATTCTTTGAAGAGCGTAAATCTCGCGAACAAGAAAACGAAGTTGCAAAAACGGCAATATGCGAACGCATTGAAGCTCTTGATTTTGAATCTCTAAAAAGCTATGCTGCTTGGGATGAAATGACAAAAAACATCATTGCAGCACAAGAAGATTGGAAAAAACTTGGCTTCGCTTCTAAGAAGATGAATAATGTATTATTTGCTCGTTTCCGTGAAACATGCGACAAATTCTTTGCGATGAAAGCTGAATATTTCAAGCGCATGAAAGATGACCTCAGTAGTAATCTCGAAAAGAAAATTGCTCTTTGCGAACGTGCTGAAGCCCTAAAAGATAGTACTGATTGGAAGAAAACAACCGATGAACTTGTTGCTCTTCAAAAAGAGTGGAAAACGATAGGTGCGGTTGCTAAAAAACACAGCGATGTCGTGTGGAAACGCTTCCTTGCTGCTTGTGACTATTTCTTCGAACAAAAGAAAAAAAGCACGTCAAGCACTCGCAATGTTGAACATGCTAACCTAAAGGCAAAGAACGAAATCATTGCAACACTTCAAAATATTGCTCCTGATAACGATAAAGAAGATGTAAAAAAACAAGTCAAAGAATTGATGGCGAAATGGCAACAAATAGGACATGTTCCATTTAAAGATAAAGACAAAGTTTATGATGCTTACCGCAAAGCGATAAACGAACTTTATGACAAATTTGACTTAAAAGAGACAAAAGCCAATTTTGCAAACTTTGAAAATGCCATCAATGAAATAAGTGGAGATGAAAACAAATTATATCGCGAACGTGAAAGATTACTCCGTAGTTATGAACAAAAACGCAACGAACTACACACTTATGAAAACAATCTTGGGTTCTTTAACTCTAAGTCTAAGTCGGGAGATTCTATGCTTCGCGAAATGGAGCGCAAAATACAGCGCATAAAAGAAGACTTGGTAACTATCGAAAAGAAAATCGGTGTTATTGACAGCAAACTAAATTAAATAAACTCATTTCTTTTTCCAAACGATGGGGTGGTTTTTCATTCCATCGTTTGGCATGATAAGGAATTATAAATATGACTACTACAAAACAACGTGGAAGATATGGGCGATACTTAAACACGATTTTAATCTTGACCGATTTTATCTTGATTAATATCGTTTTTGTTGCAACATGCTTCATCACTCCCGACATCATAGAAGAACATGCCCGTGTCACCATGTTCCTCTTTAATGTGTCATTTATCCCTATTGCAATATGGGGGTTAAACATTCACACTCTAAGAGCAATATACATTGACAAAATCATATTGCAATCATTAAGAGTTGTTGGCATTCATGTTCTATTATACCTTTCGTTGCTATATTTTTTAAAGATAGCACATATTCCCACAAAATCATTTCTCGTCTTATACGGATTAATGTTTATTGCTCTACCTCTATGGTGGACTATTTCAAGACAGATATTGAAACGTTTCCGTAGTAAGGGACGAAACTACATTAAATCTATTATTGTGGGAAGTAACGAAACTGCTCAACGATTGTATGACGAAATGCTTTCTGATGCAGGATATGGATATCGTGTATTAGGTTTTTTTGATGACACTTGTCCTGATGGATTAAAAGATAAATATCTTGGATCGATAAACGATTTAGATGATTACATCAAACGTGAAAGAGTTGATGAAATATACTATACCCTATCAGGAGAAAACAGCAAAGCGATACGCTCTGTAATAAAGATTGCCGATAACAATGTAATTCAATTTTATTACGTTCCTCAGTTGAGCAAATATCTCAGTCGCGGATTTGAGATGTACAACATGGGACCTGTACCGGTATTAACCCTACGTCGCAACCCCCTATCAAAACACATTAATCGTTTCATTAAACGAGCATTTGACATTATATTCTCTTCAATTGTATTACTATTTTCCCCCATTATATTTATCCCTGTTGCCATTGCCATTAAGATTTCATCACCGGGACCGGTATTCTTCAAGCAACTACGCACCGGATATCGTGGTCAAGACTTCCACTGTTGGAAATTCCGCACAATGCGTGTGAATGCCGACAGCGACAAACTTCAAGCACAAAAGAATGACCCACGCAAAACAAAAGTTGGAGATTTCCTACGCAAGACAAGCATCGATGAATTACCTCAATTCATTAACGTCTTTTTAGGCGATATGTCGGTCGTTGGGCCTCGTCCACACATGCTAAAGCACACTCAAGACTACAGCCAGTTAATTGACAAATATATGGTAAGACACCTCATCAAACCAGGCATTACCGGATGGGCTCAAGCCAATGGATGGAGGGGACAAACCGAGGAGCTATGGCAAATGGAAAAACGCGTCGAATATGATGTATGGTATATTGAGCATTGGACTTTTTTGCTTGACATTAAAATCATAATTCGCACAATACTAAATGCTATACATGGAGAAAAAAACGCGTTCTGATTAAGAACGCGTTTTTATTTTTTTATATTTATCCGGCAATTATATCGTTACTTCGCCACAAAGAGAACATTTAAGATAACGTCTAACCTCTGATGTTGACAACCCAAGTCCAAAAAGGTACATCATCTTGGTTATTGCCGCTTCACTTGTTATATCATGTCCTGATATTACGCCTGTCAATGCAAGTTGATTGCCCGACATATAGCGACGATCATGCACTCCACCATTTACACATTGAGTTACATTCAATATTACTATGCCACAATTAATGGCATCTTTAATTGCTTCGGTAAACCACGTCTCTGTGGGAGCATTTCCGGCTCCATAAGTCTTCAGCACAATACCTTTTACTCCAGGAGTTGCTAATTGATGGCGCAATATACTCTCAGTTATCCCTGGATTAAGGTCTATAATCATTACAGCCTGATCCATTCCATACTGAACATTCAATGGACGCTTCGCCTGCACTCGCCACAAAGCCTCTTCATTGAAATGAATACCAAGACCTATCTTTGCCAAAGAGGGATAATTGTTACTCTTGAATGCGTTGAAATTATCGGCACTCATCTTTGTAGAGCGATTTCCACGCCATAGATAATCTTCAAACAAAATAGCAACCTCTCTCACCATAGGCTCACCATTGATATCAGTGGCTGCTGCTATTTGCAATGCCGTAATGAGGTTTTCTTCTCCATCGGTTCTCACCTCGCCTATAGGCAATTGTGAACCGGTGATAATTACAGGTTTGTGTAGATTTTCAAGCATGAAAGATAATGCCGATGCTGTATAGGACATCGTGTCGGTACCATGCAAGACAACAAACCCGTCAAATTTATCATAATTCTCATCAATGTGTCGAGCTATTTCCACCCAATGACGAGGACTCATATCTGATGAATCGATAGGAGGATTGAATTGGATATTTTCAATCTCATAATCCAACTTCTTGACTTTAGGCACATTGTCTATCAAATGTGTAAAATCAAATGGTTGCAGAGAATGAGTCTCAGGATTTTCAATCATCCCGATAGTTCCTCCTGTGTAAATAATCAAAATACGCGGTTTGTGGTTGTTTTGCATATATATTTTATCATGAGCGATTATTTCGTTACTTAACTTGTGCACCGGGAACGACAGGTGCAGTCGGACCCATTACAACGAGAGAGCCGTCGGCATTTTCTGCCGAGAGAATCATACCTTGCGATACTACACCCTTCAATTTGCGAGGAGCAAGATTAGCAATAAAGCAAACTTGCTTACCAATCAAATCTTCTGGTTGGTAATATTTTGCAATACCGGAAACGATAGTACGAGTACCCATACCATCATCAATTAAGAATTGCAATAATTTATCGGCTTTAGGAACTTTTTTGCACTCCAATACTGTACCAACACGCAAATCGGCTTTCATAAATGTATCAAACTCAACATCCTCTTGTTGTGGTGCTGCTTTGAAATTCTTAACCTTGTTTTCCTCTTTGATGCGTTCCAAGCGTTGAATTTGAGCATCGATAGCCTCATCTTCAATCTTTTCAAACAACAATTCTGCAGGAGCGATAGTATCACCGGCGTTAAGAATATCTGAGGCACCGAGTTTTGACCAATTTGCAGAACTCATACCAAGCAAGCCGCGTAATTTTTCAGCCATAAACGGCAAGAATGGCTCAAATGCAATAGCAATATTAGCACATATCTGTAATGCAACATTCAATATAGTTGCCACACGTTCCATATCGGTCTTAGCCAACTTCCATGGCTCTGTTTCTTGCAAATAGCGGTTACCCAAACGAGCAATCTCCATTGCATCTTTCAATGCTTCGCGGAAGTGGAATGTATCAAGATTTGCGCTCAAAGAATCCTTTGCAGCGACAATATCAGCAAACAATTGTTTGTCAACATCAGTATATTCGCCGGCAACAGGAACTTTGCCTTCAAAATATTTGTGAGTCAAAACAATAGCACGATTAACAAAGTTACCAAGCACAGCAACAAGTTCGTTGTTATTGCGAGCTTGGAAATCACGCCATGTAAAGTCATTATCCTTTGTTTCAGGAGCATTAGCTGTCAACACATAGCGCAACACATCTTGTTTTCCAGGAAAATCTACAAGATACTCGTGCAACCACACCGCCCAATTGCGAGAAGTTGAAATCTTATCACCTTCAAGATTCAAGAACTCATTAGCTGGCACATTGTCAGGCAATTGGAAATTATCGCCGTAAGCCATCATCATCGCTGGGAACACGATACAGTGGAACACGATATTATCTTTTCCAATAAAGTTTATGATGCGAGTTTCTGGATCTTTCCAGTATGTTTGCCATGTATTAGGGAGCAACTCTTTAGTGTTTGAGATGTATCCGATGGGAGCATCAAACCACACATACAGCACCTTCCCTTCAGCACCATCAACTGGAACAGGCACACCCCATTTCAAGTCGCGGCTCACCGCACGAGGTTGCAACCCGAGGTCAATCCATGATTTACATTGACCATATACATTTGACTTCCACTCTTTGTGTCCGTCCAAAATCCACTTGCTCAAAGCAGGCTCCCATTTATCGAGAGGCAAGAACCAGTGTTTAGTCTCTTTCAACACAATGGGGCTATCGGTCAACGTAGAGCGAGGATTAATCAAATCAGTAGCGTTCAATGATGTTCCGCAAGCCTCACATTGGTCCCCATAGGCACGTTCATTGCCACAATGAGGACAAGTACCCATCACATAGCGGTCAGCAAGGAATTCGCCTGCAGTTTCGTCGTAAGGTTGCATAGATGTTTTTTCTACAAACTCACCTTTATCATAAAGATGGCGGAAAAACTCGCTTGCTGTCTCATGATGAATATCTGATGTTGTGCGTGAATATATATCAAAAGAAATGCCCAATCCTGCCATTGACTCCTTGATGATTGAGTGATAACGGTCAACAATATCTTGAGGAGTTACACCCTCAGCACGAGCTTTTATAGTAATGGGCACACCATGTTCATCACTACCGCCTATCATTATCACATCCTCACCTTTAAGACGCATATAGCGAGCATAGATATCAGCGGGAACATAAACACCTGCTAAGTGTCCGATGTGAACAGGGCCATTAGCATATGGCAATGCAGTAGTAATCAACGTGCGTTTAAATTTCTTTTCCATCTTAATCTTCAATTTTTATTTTCTAATTGCAAAGATACAACAAAAGAGGAATGTAACCAATTGTTTTAGGCATCATTGCAAAATAAAAGCATGCCCTCTCCAGGCATGCTTTTCGAGAAAAGTTAGTTTGTTATGCTTGTTGTGTTACATTAGTTCTTGGGGGATTGCAACTATTTTGAGGTCACAATTGCGAATAAAATCAGTAATTGATTTACGAATTGGAGTATCAGGTACATCTGCTTCGATGCGACGAAGTGCATTAAACACCGATGTTCCACATTGATAGACATGGCGATAAGCCTTTGCAATATCATCAATTTGGTCTTCTGAAAATCCTTCTTTACGCATTATTACAGCATTTATTCCATAATAGCTTGCCGGATTATGAGCTATGATAACATATGGTGGAACATTATTTCCAAGTCGGCATCCGCCTTTAATCAATGCCCAATCACCAATTTTGCACTTCTCATGCAACATTGAATTTGACGACATAATAACACATTCGCCAATCTCTGTATCTCCGGCTATTTTTACACCATTACCTATCACACATTTACCCTTAACATTGCAATCATGTCCAATGTGAGTTTCTGCCATGATAAATATATCATTACCAATGTGTGTAGCTTGACCTTCGCGAATACTGCGATTGATGATCACCTGCTCACGAATTACATTATTGTCTCCAATAAGGCAATATGTTTCCTCGCCTTTCCAACGAAAATCTTGAGGGTCAGCACCTATTATTGAACCTTGATAAATCTTATTGTTTTTGCCCATGCGTGTACCATGAATTATGCTTGTATAAGACATAATTTCACAGCCATCGCCTATTTCTACATTTTCATCAATGTAGGCAAAAGGGTGAATTGTAACGTTTTGGCCGATTTTTGCCGACGGATTAACGTATGCTAATGGACTAATCATGGTTATATCGATTTAAATAAATTATTGACGACCTCCTCCGAGTGATTGATATAGATTTATTACAGCTTGTTGTCTTGACAGCTCACATGAGATTTGCGACATTTGAGCCGACAAAAGACTTGTTTGAGCATTCAACACTTCAAGATATGTAGCCGTTCCCAAAGATAGCAATTCTTGAGTATATTCTACTGATTTTTCAAGATTTTCAACTTGCGAAGCTAGCAATTTTGATTTTTCCTCACTTTTTTGGTACATAGTCATCGCATTGCTCACTTCAGCACTTGCGCTCATTAATGCATATTCAAAATTGTTCATTGCTTGTTTTTGTTGAGCTTTTGTTGCTTCAAGACGAGCAATATTAGCTCCGCGAGCAAACAATGGCATAGTCAATGAGCCTGCAAGTTGAACAAATGTTTCAGCGGGATTAACAATTACAGAGCCGAGTAGGTTGGTAAATCCTCCATTGGCCGTAATTGACAAACCGGGATAGAAAGCTGAACGAGCCTGATTTGTTGCATAGTAAGCAATTGCCACATTTTGTTCCGCTGCACGAACATCAGGACGAGCCGCAAGTTCTTTCATAGGCACACCTTCACGCATCATCGCCGGCGCATTGAGTGTTGCCGTAGAAGAAATGTTCCATCGTTGAGGCATCACATTCATCAACAATGACATTGTGTTGTGAGCATTGTTAATCGCTACCTCAAGGTCAGTGATAGAAGCAAGGATGCTATAATAGTTAGCAGTACTTTGAACAACACCTGCCTCATTTGTACGACCTGCAAGTTTTAAATTTTTCATCACTTCAACACTTTCCTTCCAGTTTTCGGCAGTTTGACGGCTCACTTCAAGTTGTCGTTCAAGAGAAGCTATTGCATAGTAGCAATTTGCAACTCCGGCAATGATTTGCGATCGCACAGCTTGTTGATAAGCCTCACTTTGAAGCACAGCTGCCTTAGCACCTCGTTTAGTATTCAACAACTTACCGAAGATATCAATCTCCCAACTCACAGCCATTGGCAATTGATAGGTCCATGTAAATTTAGACTCTGCATAAGAAACACCTGCACCATTGGGAGCTAAGGCCACCGATGGCAAATAACTCAATCGAGCTCCTTTGAGTTGAGCATGAGCCACATCAATATTCAACTTTGCATTTTGCAAATTTGTATTGTTTTCAAGTGCTTGATTTATGAGATCAACCAACACAGGATCTGTAAACACTTGCTGCCACTGAAGATTACCAAAGGCCACAGAGTCAATCTCTGCGTCTTTGGCTTGTACATATTCTTGAGCGAGCGCATTATCTTCAGGCATGTCAAATTTGTTGTAAATATGACAGCTTGAAAGCATAGTCAAACTTAGTCCAACTACCGCTATGCGTGATATATTTTTTATTGTCATGACAATATTAATGCTAAGTTATTATTTACGTGAATATTGTTCGATTTCTGAACTTATACCTTGATTATTTGTATCTTCCCACTTGAGAGGAGTAAATTTCTCTTGAATAGTTTGGAATATTACAAACAGCGCAGGAACTATCAATACTTGGAATATCATACCGATTAACATACCGCCAATAGAACCGGCACCAAGAGCATTATTACCATTAGCACCTACTCCTGATGCAAACATCAATGGGAGAAGGCCGATAATCAACGCCAAAGATGTCATCAAAATCGGGCGTAAACGAGCAGCAGCTCCGGCAACGGCAGCATTAATAATACTCATACCGGTGCGACGACGTTCAACGGCAAACTCTACAATCAAAATAGCATTCTTAGCCAACAAACCGATGAGCATAATCAATGCAATCTGCAAATAGATATTATTGTTGATATCAAACATCCAGGCAAAGATAAATGTACCCATCAAGCCGAATGGAATAGAAAGAATTACCGCCAATGGCAAAATGTAACTTTCATATTGGGCACTCAACAATAGATAAACAAACAATAGACACAATCCGAAGATTATTGCGGTTGCACTACCTGAAGAACTCTTTTCTTCTCGAGTCATACCTGAGTACTCAATACCATAACCTTGAGGAAGAGTCTCGGCTGCTACACGTTCAATAGCGGCAATCGCATCACCCGATGAATAACCCTCATTGGGTGTACCATTGACAGCAATTGTTTGGAACATATTGAAACGATTTAACAAGTCGGGGCCATACACTTTGGTAAGCTTCACAAAATTTGAAATAGGAGCCATCTCTGCACCATTACGCACCTTGATACTATTAAGCGTTTCAGGAGATACGCGTGATTCTGGTGTCGCTTGCATCATTACACGATATAATTTACCAAAGCGGTTGAAGTTTGAAACATACATACCACCATAGTAACCTTGCAATGTTGACAAAATAGTTGATGGACTGATACCTGCTTGCTTACATTTTGCAACATCAACATCCACTTGATATTGGGGGAACGATGGATTAAATGTAGTGTAAGCCATTTGGATTTCAGGTTGTTGATTTAGCTTAGCAAGGAATCCTTGTGTTACATTAAAGAACTTATTAATATCACCACCTGTTTTGTCAAGCATTTGCAAGCTGAAACCATTTGTAACAGAATATCCCGGAATCATAGGAGGAGCAAAGAACATTACACGTCCATCTTTCACCTGTTGTCCCACCATTCCATATAGTTGTTGAATAATCTTAGTCGAACTTTCGTCTTTTGAGCGTTCTTCCCAATTTTTCAACTTGATAAGGAATGTACCATAAGTAGCACCTTGACCGGCAACGAAGCTATAACCATTGATAAGCACGCGCGTTTCTACTGCTGGAATTTGAGCAATAATCTTGTCAACTTGGTCAAGCAACTCACCTGTGCGTTCTTGTGATGTAGCAGGAGGCATATCCACCACGCAGAAAATAGTACCGGTATCTTCGTCTGGCACAAGTGCTGTTGGAGTTGTTGACATGAGCCATACAAGCACTGCAATTGCTCCGGCTACAATCAACATTGATAGTTTTTTAGCTTTGATAAAGAAACTGATATATCCTTTATATTTACCTAAAAGCTTATCATAAGCAGCATTAAATCCTGTGTGGAAACGTTGCACAAATGTTGTTTTCTTCTCACCATGTTCTTCATGAGGTTTCAAGAACACAGCACACAACGCAGGAGACAGTGTTAACGCATTGACAGCCGAGAAGCCGATTGCAATAGCCATTGTCAAACCAAATTGTTGATAGAATACCCCGGCAGTTCCTGGCATGAATGACACTGGGATAAACACAAGCATCATTACGAGAGTGATAGAGATAATCGCACCACCTATCTCACCCATTGCATCAATAGACGCCTTGCGAGCCGATTTATACCCCACATCAAGTTTTGCATGGACCGCCTCTACCACCACAATCGCATCATCGACCACAATCGCAATCGCCAGCACAAGAGCCGACAATGTGATCAAGTTAACAGAGAATCCTATTAACTGCATCACAAAGAATGTACCTACAAGAGCTACAGGAATTGCAATAGCAGGGATGATCGTAGAACGCATATCTTGCAAGAAGATATACACTACAATAAACACAAGGAAGAATGCCTCAAACAAAGTTTTCAACACTTCGTGGATTGACGCTTCAAGGAACTCATTAGAGTTCATTGGAACACTGATTTTCAACCCTTCAGGAAGGTCCTTTTCAGCCTCTTCAAGATAAGCAAGAACATTCTTGATAATTTCTGTCGCATTTGAGCCCGGAGTTTGAAAAAGCATTGCTGTTGCAGCAGGATAGCCATTTAGTTTATTTGAGAATCCATAGGAAACACGTCCAAGTTCTACATCAGCTACATCTTTCAAGTAGAGGACATCTCCACCTGTATTGGCTTTAATTACAATATTTTCAAATTCTTCAGGTGTTACAAGACGACCTTTATACTTCATGATATATTGGAAACTTTGCTCTCCTCTTTCGCCAAATTGACCGGGAGCAGCTTCAATATTTTGCTCAGCAAGCGCAGCAGTAATATCGCTTGGCATCAAACCATACTGCGCCATCACATCAGGTTTCAACCATATGCGCATTGAATAGTCGGCACCCAAAACCATCGCATCACCCACTCCTGAAATACGTTGAACAGCCGGGATGATGTTAATCTTCATGTAGTTCTCAATAAACTCATTATCATAAGAGTCATTTGTTGAATACAAGCCTATTGCCATCAACATTGATGTCATACGTTTTTGAGTGATGACACCCACCTTTGTTACTTCGGCAGGGAGAAAACCTTGAGCTTTAGCTACACGGTTTTGCACGTCAATGGCAGCCATATCCACATCATAACCTTGCTTGAAATACACAGTAATAGTAGCACTACCTGTATTTGTTGCAACAGAGGTCATGTAAGTCATGTTTTGAGCTCCATTGATTTGTTCTTCAAGAGGAGCAATAACTGAATTTTGCACCGCTTGAGCATTAGCTCCAGTATAAGTAGTTGTTACCGAAATTGTAGGAGGAGCAAGGTCGGGATATTGAGTTACTGGAAGTGAAATCAATCCAATAACCCCCAACAATACGATAAATATTGAGATAACCGTCGATAGCACCGGGCGGTTAATAAAATTATCTAATTTCATTGTTAATTATCGATTAGTTTAACAAGTAGTTTGTTTCAACGCATTACTGTTGAGGAGCAACCTCTTTAGGCGTAATAGTCATACCATCTTTCAACGATATACCTACGCCTTCAACTGCGATGCGATCACCGACTTTAAGACCCGATGTTACCACGAAATTTTTACCATCATTCTGGCTCATAATTTCAATGCGAGTAGATGCCGTTTTATTTGAATCATTCACAACATACACATAACGCAAGTTTTGAATTTCAAAAGTAGCTTTCTGAGGAATAAGAATTGCGCTATCAACTTGATGAGGAATGAGAATTGTTCCTGTGCTTCCGCTACGCAACATGCCGTTTGTATTATTGAAAAGAGCACGCACATTGGCCGCGCCTGTAGTGTTGTCAATCACACCTGAGATAGTAGCAATTTTCCCACTTTCGCCATATATTGTACCATCGGCAAGCTTAAGTTGCACAGCAGGCATATCCTTGATAGCCTTTTCAAGAGTTGTTGTTCCGTTGTTGGTCAACGAAAGGATATCTTTTTCATTCAAAGAAAAATAGGCATACACTTCTGAGTTGTCACTGATAGTTGTCAACGCTTGTGTTGAAGATGGAGAAGCAAGCGAACCTTCACGGTTAGGGATAGAACCCACAACACCTTCACAAGGAGCAGTAACCACAGTGTAGGCAAGGTTTTTCTTTGCATTTACAAGACCTGCTTCAGCCTGTGCAAGTTGAGCTTTTGCTTGAGCGAGAGTATTTTCAGCCATTTGCCACTCATATTCGCTGATGATATTCTTTCCGTAAAGCATCTTCTTGTTATCTGCTGTAAGTTGAGCTGTAGAGACAGCTGCATTAGCTACATTTACTGCCGCTTTAGCCGATTCAACAGCCGCTTCATATTGAACTTGGTCAAGAGTAAATAATGCCTGACCTTTATGTACACGTTGACCTTCATCAACATGAACTTTAGTAATAAAACCTGTAACTTGAGGACGGATTGCGATATCGGTGCGTCCTTTGATTGTTGCAGGATAAGAATCCTCAAGATTTGCAGAGCCATAAGCTACTGTCATTGTACCAATTTGTGGTGCCGGAGCTTGTTGCTGTTGTCCGCCGCCACAAGACGAGAGCATCATTACTGCAGTACTTGTTACAAACAAGCCCACTGCCTTTAATACCTTTACTTTCATATCTTTTTACCTTTTATTATTTATTCCTATTTCAGTTTCGCCACAAAAATACTCATTTTAAATTACAACATAAAACCGCTATAATATTATTATCCTTTTTTGTTTCTTTTTCCATCATTTTGACCAAGTGCACGCCAAACCATGGAGAAAGCCAAAGAAAAATTAGACTTTTTTACCAATTATATAACCAAAAGCAAAAACAGAAAAAAGGAAAGATTGAAGAACTAGTCTTATCTTTCCTTTATCCTTTTTAATCTTCACTTTCAATTGTTATTTGTTGAAAATTTCATGGAAATAAAGCAGGTGATGACGGAGAGAATTGCGCCAATAAGGATGGGTGTGACGTCCTGGACGTTCAGTATAATCATGAGGTATTTTATATTTTAGTAATTCCTCATGTAGTTCACGATTTACTCCTATAAAGAAATCATCTACGCCACAATCAACAACTATATTAAGTTCGCCCGGGTTCAAATTAGGAACAAGGGTAATGACGGTATAGTCCACCCAACGTTGAGGATATTCCTCTTGAGTACCGATGCGAGTTGCCATTTTCCATGATTTAGCCCATTTGGGTTTATTGATATTCACACCGCCACTCATGCTACCACATGATTTAAATAAATCAGGGTGTCGCATTGCTAGCCACAAACTACCATGGCCACCCATGCTAAAGCCTGTTATAGCTCGCTTTTCAGCGACAGGAATGGTGCGATAGGTCTTATCAATATATGGAACAAGTTCTTTTGTTATAAAAGACTCCATTTGAAGTTCAGGAATAACGGGAGAATCCCAATACCAGCTATCGCGACCATCGGGACATACAAATATCATATTATACTCCGTAGCGAGGCTGTCAAGCTGAGGCTCGGTGAGTTTCAACCAAGAAGAATAATCCCCATCATAGCCATGAATGAGATACACAACAGGATAGCGAGTGCTATCATCTTCCTCCAAATATTTTTCCGGAAGAATAATTGAGCAACGCATTGGAGACTCAATATATGTTGCAGGCACATTGATAGTGTCAACTTGCGCTGTTTGGGCATTGGATGAAGCAACAAATCCTGTTAGCAAAACTGCAAATAAGATTGCAAATAATCGTAGTTTCATAGTCTTTCAAAATTAATTTATGCGAAGATAGTGAAAAATAATTGCAAATTGAAAAATATTACATATCTTTGTCTTATTATGTTTATTTACTAAAATTTAATTATTATGGATTTCTTAACAGCGATTAAAACATGCTTCTCTAAGTATGCAACGTTTAAAGGTCGCGCCCGTCGTTCTGAATTCTGGTTTTGGTATCTATTTACCGTAATTGTAAATTTGATTTTTTCATGGATACCTTTTGCGTCATTGCTAACATTGGCATTAATGTTGCCTTCATTAGCTGTAACTATTCGTCGTTTGCATGATATAGGTCGCAGTGGATGGTGGACATTATTAAGTTTTGTCCCGTCTCTTATCGCTATAAGTTTATTGATTGCATTATTAGGCTCTACATTCGTGTCAATTGCACTTGGAGGGAATTATGATCCTAATGAGATAGTCAATAGCATGAACTCGAATATAGGTCTTTTGGCTATGTACTTACTATCGATAATTATTACATTAATTTGCTCAATTATTTTTCTCATTATGTTGTGCCAAGATAGTAAAACCGATGAGAATAAATATGGTCCTAACCCTAAAGCATAATCATTACAATATAAATAAACGCCCAAGTAGGATTCCTGCTTGGGCGTTGTGTTTTATGATTAGGAATATTTTTTATGATATCAAGCTAAAAATATGGTAACAAAATTCAATAATTTACAATTACAACATTTTTTAAGAAGAAGGTAGAAAATAATTGTAGATTAAGAAATATTACATATCTTTGTCTTATTATGTTTATTTACTAAAATTTAATTATTATGGATTTCTTAACAGCGATTAAAACATGCTTCTCTAAGTATGCTGACTTTAACGGACGCGCCCGTCGTTCTGAATTCTGGTTTTGGTATCTATTTACCGTAATTGTAGGATTAATTTTAGAATGTATTCCTGTAATTGGTTGGATTATCGGTTGGATTATAAGCATTGCTCTTATCATTCCAAGTTGGGCAGTTGGTGCACGTCGTCTTCACGATACAGGCCGTAGCGGTTGGTGGCAACTTCTTTACTTGCTTCCTCTTGTTGGTGCAATCATTTTGATTATCTGGTGGTGTCAAGATAGCCATGCCGGAGAAAATGAATACGGAGCTAATCCTAAAGCATAAAATATCATCACATCAATAAGTCAACGCCTGAGCAGGATTTTCTGCTTGGGCGTTGTGCATTATAAACTAAATGTGTTATCTTTGTACAATAAATAAATTCAGCTGAATGATAGAACGCATCGTAATCATTGACAATGTCGATCCCGTAAGTTTTTATGGAGTAAACAACAGCAATATGCAGTTGATACGCAACTTGTTTCCCAAATTGCGCATGGCCGCTCGTGGCTCGGTGATAAAGGTGATAGGCGACGACAAGGAGACAGCCGAATTTGAAAAGAAAATCAAAGAACTTGAGGAATATTGCATCAAGTACAACAAACTCACAGAAGATGTTATTCTTGACATCATAAAAGGAGATGCGCCACGCGAGTTGAAGATGGACGATGTGATAATCTATGGTGTAAATGGCAAACCCATCACCGGTCGCACGCCCAATCAGCAACTCCTGGTAAAAACATTCCAGGAAAACGACTTGACATTTGCTCTCGGTCCTGCCGGTACAGGTAAGACCTATGTGGCTATCGCTCTTGCTGTAAGAGCCTTGAAAAATCGCGAAGTGCGCAAAATCATTCTTTCTCGCCCGGCAGTAGAAGCAGGAGAGAAACTCGGATTTCTACCCGGAGACATGAAAGACAAAATAGACCCATATCTTCAACCGCTCTATGACGCACTCGAAGATATGATTCCAGCCGTCAAGCTCAAGGAATATATGGAGACAAAGGTTATTCAAATAGCGCCTTTGGCTTTCATGCGTGGTCGCACTCTCAACGATGCGGTAATCGTGCTTGACGAAGCACAAAACACCACTACCCACCAGATAAAAATGTTCTTGACTCGTCTCGGCATGAATGCCAAGATGATTATCACCGGCGACGTTACTCAAATCGACCTTCCCCGCTCTACCACTTCAGGACTCGTTCAAGCATTGAGAGTATTGAAAGAGATAAAAGGGATAGGCAAAGTCGAATTTGGTAAAAAAGATATTGTAAGACATCAGCTTGTGCAACGCATTGTTGAAGCCTATGAAAAATGGGACAAATGCAAGTTGGACGATGACAATGAAGAATTGAAAGTTGAAAATTAAAACTAAAAAAATATATAAGACTATGGCAACTACATTGGTAAATACCGATTTTAATTTCCCAGGACAAAAGAGTGTCTATCATGGAAAAGTGCGAGACGTTTATAACATCAACGACGATTTGATGGTAATGATTGCGACTGACCGCATCTCGGCATTTGATGTTATTCTTCCTAAAGGAATTCCTTTCAAAGGACAAATGCTTAACCAAATCGCAGCAAAGTTCCTTGACGCTACTGCCGACATCGTTCCTAACTGGAAAATCGCTACTCCCGACCCAATGGTAACAGTGGGACTAAAATGTGAAGGATTTAAAGTGGAGATGATCATTCGCGGATACCTCACAGGTAGTGCATGGCGTGAATATCAAGCTGGTTGTCGTGAAATTTGTGGGGTTAAGTTGCCCGACGGAATGCGCGAAAATAAACGTTTCCCTGAACCTATCATCACCCCAACAACAAAAGCCGACGCGGGACACGACGAAAACATCTCTCGCGACGAAATCATCGCTCAAGGCATCGTTGCCGAAGAGGACTATGAGGTGATGGAACAATATACTCGCGCTTTATTCCAACGTGGCACCGATATTGCGGCTGAAAAAGGATTGATTCTTGTTGATACAAAATATGAGTTTGGGAAACGTGATGGCAAAGTAATCCTTATCGACGAAATTCACACTCCTGACTCTTCTCGCTATTTCTATGCTGAAGGTTACGAAGAACGCTTCAACGCCGGAGAGCCTCAAAAACAATTGTCTAAAGAATTTGTGCGTCAATGGCTCATCGACCATAATTTCATGGGCAAAGCAGGACAAACTGTTCCTGAAATGACCGACGAATATTGCGATAGCGTATCGGCTCGTTACCAAGAACTTTACGAGCACATCACAGGCGAAGACTTTGTAAAACCAGCCGAAGAGGACCTCGCTGCTCGCATTGACGCTAATGTGAAAGCGTGCCTTGCTTCACTTGAACGATAAATGGAGGTTAAAGCCGAAAAAATAAATCCCTACGACGACAGTCGTTGTAAAACAGAACAGGTGCAAGAGATGTTTGATTCTATTGCACCTGCCTATGATTTTATGAACCGCGCCATGACTTTCGGCATCGACAAGTTGTGGAGAGCCAAAGCGGTTAAAATGATCAACCGACATTCGCCCAAAAATATTCTCGATGTAGCCACCGGCACAGGTGATCTCGCCATCAAGCTTGCAAAAACGCTAAACATTGAGAAAGTTATCGGCATTGACTTGTCAGAAGGGATGATTATCGTAGGGCGTAAGAAGGTCAACGATGCCGGCTTGAGCGACAAAATCGAGTTGGTACAGGGTGATTGCTTGGCTATGCCTTTTGCCGATGACACCTTTGACTGCATCACCGTTGCCTATGGTGTGCGCAACTTTGAGCGACTTGAAGCAGGCTACAAAGAAATGCTACGAACACTAAAAAAAGGTGGAATGTTGTGCGTGATAGAACTCTCTACCCCCACATCGCCCATTGTGCGACCACTTTATAAGTTTTACACTCGCTACATCATCCCATTCGTTGGCCGTCTCGTGTCAAAAGATGTGAGAGCCTACTCCTATCTACCCGAAAGCATTGCAGCCGTACCTCAAGGCAATGAAATGCTTGCGTTGATGCAAAATGCAGGGTTTGCCGATTGCAAATATCGCCCACTCACATTTGGCACATGCACCATCTACACTGCTTTTAAACTATAACTGATTTAAAACTACATTAAAAACATGCATAAGATTATTTTGTCGTTGCTATTTTTATTCTGTTTGACACTTAGTATTAATGCTCAAGAGGCGCAAGACTCGATTGTAGCAGAAGTTGTTGAGGCTGTTGGAATTACCACAGCCGACAGCATTGCAGCCGACGCAACAACACAATACAAAGATTCTATCAGACAAGTGCGCAAACGTCTGATTGCTGCTTGGCGTGAAAAACTCAGAGCCGACTCTATTGCAAGAGAAGACTCTATCGCTCGTGCCAACTATGTTAAACCCACCCCTATGGAGATACCTGCAACTTTTTTTGGACCTGTGGTATTTTCCGGATATGAGATGATGGACAGCTTTGACCTCATGGACATGCGCGGTAGCGGTGTGGTGCAAGATGCAATGACATGGATTAATCGCGAGATGGATATGTCTAAACGCTTGAGACGACTCAAGCAAAACTATATTATCAACAACCCTCGACATGTAAAATACAACTACGACTCTCTACCGGCTCCGCCCAAGGAGTTTACTGCTGTAGTCGATCCCACAAAATCAACAATAGAGGTGAAAGACCTCAATTTAGACAAAAAAGATGTTGAAGAAACTGTAGAAGTTAATGAAGTAAAACGTGTCAACTGGTTACGCTCGTTTGACGGCTCTGTGCAATTCTCTCAAGCCTATATCTCTCCCAACTGGTATCAAGGTGGTAATAACAACTTGAACATGATTGCCAATGCTATCTACAATGTGAAGCTAAATCAGGCATTCTACCCCAACTTGCTATTTGACACAACCATACAATACAAGTTAGGCGTATATAGCGCACCTGATGACTCGCTACGCAACTATAGTATCAGTGAAGATATCTTCCGCATTAACAGCAAGTTTGGTTTGAAAGCAGCTAAAAGTTGGTACTATTCAGTAACTGCCGATTTCAAAACACAGCTTTTCAACGGTTACAAGAAAAACTCCAACGATCTGCAAGCATCATTACTCTCACCTGCTGAGTTGAATGTGGGTCTCGGTATGACCTACAGCTATGCCAACGACAAAAAGAAACTTTCGTTTGACGCGTCAATTGCGCCATTGTCCTACAACCTCAAAATATGCACCAACGACAAAATGGATGAGACAGCATTTGGCATAGACGAGGGAAAGACTACGGCTCATCAATTTGGTTCGAGCGCCGAAGGTAAATTGACATGGAAGCTCATGTATAATATCACCTACACCTCACGCCTATTCCTCTTCTCCAACTACGAGTATGTGCAAGGTGATTGGGAAAACCGTTTGAGTTTTGACATCAACCGCTTCTTATCAACACAGATATTTGTACATTTGCGCTACGACTCAGGAGCTTCTCATGCGCCTAATGCTTCATGGAAAGATTGGCAAATGAAAGAGATTTTGAGCTTTGGCTTCAACTATAAATTCAGCACAATATAATCTCTCCGATATGTCTCGATGTGGAATGTTAATATGCGCGTTGCTATGCGGATTAAATCTTTTCGCATTCAATCTTGATGACATTCCATTGACATCAGAACGCCTCAATGGCTATGAGCGTGGTAACGTTGAGTCTCACCTGCAATCGATGCCTCTTGACAACATCGAGGGGATATGGCAGTTCCCTGCCGATGGTGCACAGGTTGTCATTGAGCGTTTCACCCCCGACAATTATCGCAATGACGGTGCCACTCGCTACCGATTGGTGGTTGTACAATCACCACGACTCTCGGTGCGTCCCGGCACTGTGATGGGCTACATGATACCCTCGGCCAAAAAAGGGTATTATGACGCTTGCATCTACACCGCTTTTGATGGCGGACTGCACCTAAGCACACCCAAGAAATTCATTTTGAAACATTCCGACGATGGCCGTCTTTCATTCGTGGAGCATAAGACAGGAGTGAAAGTCAACCTATGGCGAATGGTGCCATACATGTTCCGATACTCTATCTCGACACAAGACAACCGCCCCGAAGAGATGAATGGTTGCATCAAGATTTTCCCTCGAGAGGCCGATCATAATACCGCTCCAAGATATCTATAGCCATGTTCCGACTGATAACTACACTCTTGATAATAGTTATTTGTTCTTCCCTCTCGGCAGAGCAGACGACTCGCAAACGGCTAAAAGCCAAGCCTGCAACAGTGGAGGCGACTGCGACCGATTGCGATACCATCACTCCCGACACAACAAAAATCAAAGTTGCAGGATATGACAAACCGCTCACCTCGCGCCGAGAGTCTTTCTTTGTTACAAACTATTATAACAAAGAACTTAAAGCGTTAGAAATAACTTTCAACTACTACGACCTATCGGGACGACATCTGCACTCCGCGACAAACACCGTTGAGTGTGCAATCCCTGCCGGCGAAACACGCCTGCTACACATCCCTTCATGGGACAAACAATTATCATTCTACTATCATCTCAGCCCCCGTCCCCGACGTCAATCCACTCCCTACACCATCACCCACTCCATCAATAACATCATCCTCAAAAAATAAAAAACATCTGGAGATAAGCTCCATAAACACACCTAAGCCATTGACTATCAGCAAAAACAAGCTGCTCCACTAATGTAGGGGAGCTGGCGCAAAGCGACTGAGGGGTATTCAACAAAAAGCTGCTCCACTAATGTAGGGGAGCTGGCACAAAGCGACTGAGGGGTATTATACTCAACTTTCGTACCCTCTCCCGGCATTGCCGTAACATTGTACTTTGAATATTATTTCTACCCCCTCGGCACTCCGTGCCACTCCCCCTGCTCCAGGTGGAGAGCTATTTAGTACTCCTAACTCATTGTATACCAACACAAATAGCTCTTCCCCTAAAATAGGGGAAGTCCCTCGTAGAGGGGAAGGGGTATTATGCTTCGTCCGAAAAAAGGTTTACTGGGAATTAAACAAAATTTAAGATTATGAACAAAAAAGTAAACCGTTACACGGACGATACTCTTTCGATCTTCAGCTCCCCCTTTGTTCCCAAGTTGAGTTTGACAACATCCATAGAGACGAGATTTATCAGCGTTTCCTCAGCCGATGCACGAGGCATGCGCGCTGCCCTATAATATTCTTCAAGCGTTATCTCGCCACGCTCCTCAATCATTGCAAGCAGGCGACTATCGGCATCTGATAGGCTGATTATACCCCCTTTGTTTTGCTGTAGGCGACGCCA
>JAFXGB010000003.1 GCA_017520235.1 Muribaculaceae bacterium
TGGGCATAGACAAACCCGATGTGAGATTTGTGATACACTATGATATTCCAAAATCACTTGAAGGTTATTATCAAGAGACTGGCCGTGCCGGTCGTGATGGAGGAGAAGGTCAATGCATTACATTTTATGCTAATAAAGATCTTCAAAAATTAGAAAAATTCATGCAAGGCAAACCTATTGCCGAACAAGAAATAGGGAAACAATTGCTTATTGAAACAGCGTCATATGCAGAATCGTCGGTGTGTCGTCGCAAAACTCTTCTCCATTATTTCGGAGAAGAATTTAAACATGATACTTGTGGGAACTGTGACAACTGCTTAAATCCCAAAAAGAAAGTGGAAGCAAAAGATGAGTTGTGTGCAGTAATAGAAACAATAATTGCTCTAAAAGAGAAATTCAAAGCTGACCATGTTATTGATGTGATGATTGGCAAAAAAACTAATAATATTAAATCATATCGTCAAGACGAATTGGAAGTCTTTGGTTGCTCGGAGAACTCTGATGAGCGTAAACTTAATGCAGTAATAAGACAAGCAATCATTGCCGGATATATCGATAGAGATATTGAAAATTATGGATTACTTAAAGTTAATAGTAGCGGGCATGACTTCCTAAAATCGCCAAAATCATTTAAGATTGTAGAAGATAACGAATTTAATGATGACGATGAAGAAGTTATCGTAAAAAGCGGAGGAGCATGTGCTGTTGACCCAACATTATATTCAATACTCAAAGATCTCCGTAAAAAAATAGCAAAAAAATTAGAGTTACCTCCATATGTCATATTCCAAGATCCATCACTGGAAGCAATGGCTACGACATACCCAATAAGCATGGATGAGCTACAAAATATTACCGGAGTGGGAGCTGGAAAAGCAAAACGGTATGGGGAAGAATTTATTAAAGTAATTAAAACCCATGTTGAAGAAAATGAAATTGAACGTCCTGAAGATTTGCGAGTAAGAAGCGTTGCCAACAAAAGCAAAATGAAAATCTCTATAATACAAGGCATTGACCGTAAAATAGCTCTTGATGAACTTGCGACATCTAAAGGATTAGAGTTCAGCGAAATTCTTGATGAAATTGAAGCAATTGTATATTCCGGCACAAAAATAAATATCGACTATTTTATTGAAGAAATCATGGATGAAGATCATCAGTATGACATCTTCGAATATTTCAAAGATAGTGAAAGCGACGATATCGAGGAAGCAATTAATGAATTAGGTAGAGACTATACCGAAGAAGAGATTAGGTTAGTCAGGATAAAATTTATGTCAGAATTAGCCAATTAATAATTAAATAGAATGCATCGACAAACAAATCGATGCATTTTTTATCCACAATCGTGTAAAAAAGTTACATTTTCCAGATTTTTAATTACAAATATATCGTTTAATGGCACTTTTTTGCGACACTTAGTTGTTTTAACAATTGATTATTCCTATCTTTGCATTTCATAAAATTTATAATAGTGAAAGATAATAAACAAAATACAGCTGTATTGCTTATGCATTGCCCCGACCAACCGGGTATCATTGCTGTCATAACAGAATTTATTAATGCCAATGGTGGAAATATTTTATATCTTGACCAATATGTAGATAAAATCAATGGCATTTTTTATATGCGAGTAGAATGGGATTTAGATAATTTTGGAATTCCATCAGAAAAAATTAGTGACTATTTTGAAACATTATATGCCAACAGATATGGCATGAATTTCAAAATAAGCTTTACAAAAAAGCGTCAACGCATGGCGATATTTGTTTCAAAGATGTCTCACTGTTTGTATGATATTCTTGCTCGATATGTTGCAGGAGAATGGGATGTGGAAATACCATTAATTATAAGCAATCATCCCGACATGAAAGTGGTAGCAGAACAATTCAATATCCCATATGAAATTATACCTGTAAATAAGGATAATAAGGTAGAAATGGAAGCTATTGAATTTGATCTATTAGATAAATATAACATCGACTTTATTGTATTGGCTCGCTACATGCAAGTTTTATCAGAAGATTTCATCAAAAGATATCCTAATCGCATCATAAATATACACCATTCATTCCTTCCTGCATTTGTTGGAGCTAAGCCTTATCATGCAGCATACGATAGAGGGGTAAAACTCATTGGTGCAACAAGTCACTATGTAACAACAGAGCTTGATGCCGGGCCTATTATCGAACAGGATATCGTGCGCATTACACATAAAGACACTATTGATGATTTAGTGAAAAAGGGGCGAGATCTTGAAAAAATAGTTTTATCAAGAGCTGTTGAAAAACATATTCAACGCAAGATTTTGACTTATCGCAATAAAACTGTCGTTTTTAGCTAATAATTGTAATGAAAATAGCCATTATAAAATATAATGCCGGAAATAATTTCTCTGTGGAATGTGCATTAAAGCGCATTGGTTATGACGCCATTATCACAGACAATCCCGATATTATTCTAAATGCCGATCGTGTAATCTTTCCCGGCGTGGGAGAGGCGAGTAGCGCAATGGCTTATTTGAAAGAGCACAAATTAGACCTTCTGATCAAAAACCTCACTCAACCGGTGTTAGGAATTTGTATTGGTCAACAATTATTGTGTAGCCACTCAGAAGAAGGTAATATCGATTGTTTAGGAATTTTTAATGCTCAAGTTAAACGTTTTGCTTCTGATGTTCAAGATTTCAAAATTCCTCACATGGGATGGAATACATTACACGATATAAAACCAGGCTTCATCCCTCAAGAATTTGAAAATCAATATGTTTATTATGTCCACAGTTATTATGTCCCTATAACAGAAGATACTGCTGCAACAACCGATTATATACACCCATTTAGTGCAGCCCTTCACAAAGGGAACTTTTTTTCAACTCAATTTCACCCGGAAAAAAGTGGCGACATTGGGGAATCAATAATTAAACGCTTTATTGAACAATGATTGATATTATACCGGCAATAGATATTATCGGAGGGAAATGTGTTCGTCTCACAAAAGGGGATTATGAGCAGCAGAAAGTATATGCAGAAAATCCTCTTGATGCAGCCAAGATGTTTGAAGATGCTGGCTGTAGGCGTTTACATCTTGTTGATTTAGATGGCGCCAAATCTAAACACATAGTAAATCATCGCGTCTTAGAAAATATTGCCGGCAACACAAATCTCATTATTGACTTTGGTGGAGGAATTAAAAGCAACGAAGATATTAAGATTGCTTTTGAAAGTGGTGCGTCAATGATTACAGGTGGGAGTATCGCTGTTAACAATGCTGAAATGTTTTCAGCTTGGATTGTAAAATATGGTTCTGATAAAATAATACTTGGAGCAGATACCAGAAATGGCAAAATATCTACATCGGGGTGGCTTGAAGATAGCGAGACAGAGATAATCCCATTTATAAAATGCTACTCAAAAAAAGGCATTACACAAGTAATTTCTACTGATATAAATGTTGATGGAATGTTATCTGGGCCATCTATAGAATTATATCAATCAATATTACAAGAAATGCCCGATCTATATCTTATTGCAAGTGGAGGTGTTAGCTGTATAGTTGATATAGAAAATCTTCAAAAAGCACATGTGCCTGCAGTAATTGTTGGAAAGGCGATATATGAAAATCGCATCCCTCTAAAAGAAATAGAACGTTTTAACCTAAATAATTGAACTGATTATGTTAGCAAAACGTATAATACCTTGTCTTGATGTTAAAGATGGAACAACTGTCAAAGGTATAAACTTTGTCAATTTCAAAAATGCAGGAGACCCTGTTGAATTAGGCAAAAAATACAGCCAAGATGGAGCAGATGAATTAGTTTTTCTTGACATAACAGCATCACACGAAGGCCGCAAAACATTTGTCGATCTTGTTACTCGCATTGCTGAAAACATCAGCATACCATTTACTGTTGGAGGAGGGATTAACGACGTTTCTGATGTTGACAAATTGTTAAACGCCGGAGCAGATAAGATTTCTATAAATTCAGCCGCACTTCGCAACCCTAATCTCATCGATAATATTGCGAAGAATTTTGGCAATCAAGTGTGTGTTACTGCAATAGATGCACGTTGGTATAATGAAGAATGGATCTGTTATATTAATGGCGGAAGAATCCCAACAGAACGAAAGCTTATTGAATGGGCATACGAAGCACAAGAGCGTGGAGCTGGAGAAATTCTATTTACAAGCATGGATCATGATGGCGTAAAAACAGGCTTCGCTTGCGAAGCTTTAGCCATGCTTAATGATAAATTAAGCATACCCATCATAGCCTCAGGTGGAGCAGGGGATTACTCTCATTTTTATGATGTGTTTACTACTGGTAAAGCCGATGCTGCGTTAGCGGCAAGTATATTTCATTTTAATGAAATACCTATAGACAAATTAAAAGTCTATCTAAACGAGCGAAATATTAACGTAAGAATTTAATACACAATATATATGGCTATCGATTTTAATAAAATGCAAGGACTTGTTCCTGCTATTATCCAAGACTCACGCACTAAAAACGTATTAATGCTTGGATTCATGAATGAAGATGCTTACAATAAAACTATCGAAATAGGTAAAGTAACCTTTTTTAGTCGCACAAAAAATCGCCTTTGGACAAAGGGCGAAGAAAGTGGCAATTTCCTCAATGTCGTATCGATTGAAGAGGATTGTGATCATGATACACTTTTGATCAAAGTAGTTCCAGTAGGTCCTGTTTGCCACACAGGAAGTGATACTTGTTTCCAAACTAAAAACGAATGGGGCGTGGAATTTTTCAGATACCTACAAGACTTTATTCTACGCCGATATAATGAAATGCCAGAAGGTTCATACACAACATCTCTTTTTCAAAAAGGGATTAACCGTATGGCACAAAAAGTAGGAGAGGAAGCAGTAGAAACAGTTATTGAGGCGACTAATGGCACAAATGATCGTTTAGTTTATGAGGCGTCTGATATGATATATCACTTAATTGTACTCCTCACATCTAAAGGATTGCGCATTGAGGATTTAGCCGAAGAACTTGTTAAACGCCACAAAGAATAAAACAATGAGCATTGTCCAATACAAAAATGTTGAAATCCTTCGTAAAGAACTCATTGTTCTAAAAAATGTAAATTTTGAATTACAAGAAGGAGAATTTGCATATCTATTAGGGAAAGTAGGTAGCGGGAAAAGTAGCCTACTGAAATCTATGTATGCAGAAATTCCCATTTTTGACGGAGACGCATCAGTATTGGATTATGATTTAACTCACATAAAGAAAAAAGAAATACCTATGCTACGACGCGAAATAGGTATTGTTTTTCAAGATTTTCAACTACTTACAGATAGGAGCGTTTATGACAATCTAAAATTTGTATTAGATGCCACGGGGTGGAAAAATGATGAAGAAAAGGACACTCGCATTGAAGAAGTTTTGAAAGAAATGGGCATGATAAACAAATCCTATAAAATGCCTCATGAATTATCAGGAGGAGAACAACAGCGCATAGTTATAGCAAGAGCATTGCTAAATCGTCCTAAATTGATTCTTGCCGATGAGCCAACAGGGAATCTTGATCCTACAACCGGAGATCAAATTGTCCAACACCTACATCGCATATCAAACGAAGGGACGGCTGTTATCATGGCAACTCATAATATGAATTTTGTTGAAGAATATCCAGGTCGTATCATAAAATGTGAGGACAAACATATAATAGAAGTTTAAAATCAATATATTTCAACGCAAATACAAATATGTCATCACATTTTTGTAATTTTGCATCTCCTTAAAATTAATTAGAATTAATAAAAACTCTCTACAAAATAGCATCATGAAAGTATTAAAATTTGGTGGAACATCAGTTGGTTCAGCTCAACGAATTAAAGAAGTTGCCAAACTCATCACCGAGCGAGGTAAAAATATAATTGTTCTTTCAGCAATGTCAGGAACAACAAACACATTGGTTGAAATTTCAGATTATCTTTACAAGAAAAATACTGATGGAGCAAAAGAGACCATTAATACTCTTGAGGCTAAATATAAACAAACTATAAACGAACTATACAGTACTGATGAGTATAAAGAAAAAGCAATTAAAGAAGTTAAAGCCTGCTTTAATTACATGCGCTCATTCACAAAAGACTTGTTTACCATGTTTGAAGAGAAAGAAATTCTTGCACAAGGTGAATTGATGTCAACAGCAATGATGAACTTGTATCTACAAGAATGCGGGGTGAATTCTGAAATGCTTCCTGCGTTGGATTATATGCGTACTGATAAAAATGCAGAACCAGATACTCAATACATAAAACAAAAACTAACTGCTCTTCTTGATAAGCATCCTGATGCAGATATATACATCACTCAAGGTTACATCTGCCGCAACGCATACGGAGAAATCGACAACCTACAACGAGGTGGTAGTGACTACACTGCATCATTGATTGGTTGTGCTATAAATGCTGAAGAGATTGAAATATGGACAGACATCGATGGCATGCACAACAACGACCCTCGCTTTGTTGATGGCACTGAGCCTGTTAGTGAACTCCATTTTGAAGAAGCAGCTGAACTTGCTTATTTCGGAGCAAAAATTCTACACCCAACATGTGTACTCCCGGCTAAGCTAAACAATATTCCTGTGCGCTTACTAAATACAATGCAACCTGACGCTCATGGCACTTTGATATACAACACATCTGCATCATGCAAAATTAAAGCTGTTGCTGCAAAAGACAATATTACTGCAATCAAGATTAAATCAGGTCGAATGTTGCTTGCATATGGGTTCTTACGCAAAGTATTTGAAATTTTTGAGACATACCAAACTCCTATCGATATGATAGCAACATCGGAAGTGGGCGTTTCTGTAACAATAGATAATGAACGTAATCTATCTCAAATTCTTGATGATTTGAAGAAATTTGGGACTGTTACAGTCGATCAAGACATGGTTATCATTTGCGTTGTTGGAGATTTGGAATGGCAAAATCGCGGATTTGAAGCAAAAGCCCTTGATGCATTAAAAGAAATACCAGTGAGAATGATTTCTTATGGTGGTAGCAACTATAATATCTCATTCCTTGTGCGCAAAGAGGATAAGGTAAAAGCACTAAACCTTTTAAGCGATCGTTTGTTTAAAA
>JAFXGB010000096.1 GCA_017520235.1 Muribaculaceae bacterium
AAGAAAATCTTGATATCGCATTTGGTTTTGTGGAGTCTTATTTAGCACAAACATCCGAAGGCCTTTTTGTCGGTATTGGTATTGTATTTTTGTTATGGACATTGATTTCCCTCATTAGTAACATTGAGGCATCATTTAATATTGTGTGGGGGATAAAAAAAGGACGTGGATTGTGGCGTAAGTTGACTGACTATACGGCGGTTATTTTGATATTACCTATAATCTTGATATGTGCGAGTGGTTTGCAGATTTTCTTGTCTAACACTATGCAGGATGCTATTCCTTTTGAATTTCTATCGCCCATTTATCCTATACTATTGAAATTTGCAACTTATGTATTAACTTGGTTGTTCTTTGCCGGGATGTATATGCTTATACCCAATACTAAAGTACGATTTAAGAATGCATTTATTGCCGGAATAGTTTCGGGTACCGCATTTCAAATTATTCAGTGGCTGTTCCTTTCGGGGCAATTATATGTATCAAAATACAACGCTATTTATGGTAGCTTCTCGTTAATCCCATTGCTATTAATGTGGTTGTATTTTGTGTGGGTAATAACATTGTCGGGTGCGTTGTTGTGCTATTCATCACAGAATATATTCCGATTTAGCTTCATTAATGACATTAAGGAGATATCGCCCAACTATCGAAGAAAAATCTCAATAGCTACAATGGCATTGATTGCAAAGCAGTTTGAACAGCATCGTCCACCATTGACCTTGTCTGAAATGTCAATGAAATATGATATGCCCATAAGATTAGTTACCGATATTGTTAACGAATTTGTAGATGCAGGATTAGTCTCTCGAGTTGTTATTGATGGTCCTGATGATGTCTTTGGATTACAGCCAGCAATGGATGTGCAAAAACTCACATTGGGATACCTTGTGAAAACTGTGGATTGTACTGGAGCTTCAGGGTTTGTTGATGAGTTTGATGAACGTTTCCCTGAAGTGTTTGGCATTGATGACAAAATGATGGAAGATGTATTTGAAAATGTAAAAGATATTCGACTTATTGATATCGATATAAAATTAGAAAATTAAATATTCACTTTAAAATTAGAGAAAATGAAAACCCCTATTGCAACAACTAATGCTCCTGGAGCAATTGGTCCTTATAGCCAAGCTATAGACACTGGCTCTTTTGTATTTATCTCAGGTCAAATTCCTGTAAATCCAGCAACTGGCGAAGTGCCTGAAGGTATCAAAGCTCAAGCAGCTCAATCGATTGCTAACATCAAAGCTATCCTTGCCGAAGCTGGTTTGTCTATTGACAACGTGGTTAAGACAACAGTTTTCCTTGCTGATATGGCATTGTTTGGCGAAATGAATGAAGTGTATGCGCAAGAATTCACTGCTCCATTTCCTGCTCGTTCAGCAGTAGCAGTGCGTGAACTTCCAAAGCAAGTCCTTGTCGAAATCGAAGTTATTGCTGTCCGCTAATATTCTCCGTTGATAACTCTTATGAGGGTGTCTCAAAACGAGGCATCCTCCTTTGTTTTATACCCCTCAGCCGCGTTGCAATAGGCATAGTGAAGTAGTTTGCTCTTTTTTGTTGTTAATCAGGTGTTTAGATGAGGTGATTAGCTCTCTCCCTGGGGTAGGGAGAGTACGGCGAAGCCGGGAGAGGGTACGAAAATTATTCAATGCCTTTAGGTATTGAATATTATAGTGGCTCTATAAACAGAAATTTCCGTGTTTTAATAAGACGTTATGGTTGGATTATTGTTGAAGGTGAGAGAGGAGGTCAGCTACAACGAAGGTGCTACCCCCAATAAAGATTGTGTCGGTGGCTGATGCTGATACAATGGCTTTTTGGTAGGCTTCGGCAACAGTGGCATATGCTTCACCTTTTAGTCCTTTTGCAAGTGCTATAGCCTTAACCTCATCGGCCGATAAAGCACGTGGAATCTCTGCACGAGTGAAATAATATGTGGCGTTGTGAGGCATCAAGTCAAGAATGTGAGAAATATCTTTGTCGTTGACAAATCCTATTACCATGTGCAGTTTTCCCTCGACTTGTGATAGTTGACGTGAGAGATATTCCCAGCCTCCAACGTTGTGTCCGGTGTCACACACAACTCTTGGCGATTGTTGTAATTCCATCCAACGACCAGCAAGCCCGGTGAGTTTACACACATTGGCAAAACCTTGTTTTACTGCATCAGGCGTTATCTCCCAACCGATTAGTCGAAGTTGTTCAATAGCTGAAAGTATTGTCGCTGTATTTTTTTGTTGACACTCGCCTGTGAGTTCTCCAGTAATATTGCCAAAAGGTGTGTTGTGATAAAGATACCCATTTGGTGTAAGTTCTGCTATGGAGAATGCGTTGTTTTCGTCGGCAAACTTAATAGGGGAATTCATCTCTGTTGATTTGTCAAGGAATATCTGCTTGACATCACCGCTTGCTTCACCAATAACGACAGGTGTATTATGTTTTATAATTCCTGCCTTTTCTGAGGCGATGGCTGTGAGTGTGTCCCCAAGAAATGCTGTGTGATCAAATGAAATATTTGTAATAATACTAAGTATAGGAGTTATTATGTTGGTGCTATCAAGTCGTCCGCCAAGTCCGGTTTCGATAACAGCAAAATCAACTTTCTCTTTTGCAAAATATTCAAAAGCCATTGTCATTGTCAACTCAAAAAATGATGGTTGACAGTCCAAGTTGATAACTCGGTAACGGCTGACAAAATCAACGACAGCAGAGTGAGAAATCATCTCGCCATTGATGCG
>JAFXGB010000097.1 GCA_017520235.1 Muribaculaceae bacterium
CCGCAATGAAACTCTGCATTTGTTTACTTGGAATAGTAATGGGAGAGTTTGTCTCTTTGTTCATTATATATCTGATGGGGAGAGTTGTAGTCTGTTTTATTTCTTGTAAATTTTCTTTAGTTGTATAAATGAAAATTAAATTATGTATTGCCGGTACTTTCTCTTTAATGCGTCTTTCGCCTCTCATGCGTATGCGATATTTCATTGGAAGAAAATTTTCAATATTGCGAGCATCCATTTCATGCTTGACTTTCATTTCACGATTATAGGTTACTCTGATTGCGTACCAATTATATTCTTCGTTAGTTGTCATATTGCTATGCTTTCGGCAATACTTGGGGACACCATTCAGCCTAAAGCTGTGGTACTCAGTAAATTCTGTTTTTCTTTGTCTCCATCCGGATGACTAATATTCATAGACTATTTAAATTATGTATTTATAGCCTTATTCTATGCAAATATAGTGGAAATTTATTTATTTTCTGCTATTTTGATAAAATATATTTTAACGAAATGAGAATTATTGAGTTATTTTAAAAGTATTATAATTTAATGGCATTTTTTCCGTTAGGAATATTAGTATAATTTGGCAGAAATGATGAAGAAAGTATATATTTTAATTCTTTTGATGTGTGTGATAAATTCCGTGATAGGATATTCACAAGTTAAAATACATGGTAAAGTAATTGATGAAGAAAATAAACCTCTTGAATTTGCGACAATACGAATTAATGGGACTGCATTGGGAACAAACACAAATCTTGATGGTGATTACTCTATTTCTACTGCAGAAGTTGATACAATTGATGTAGTATTTTCTTGTATTGGATATAAAACTGAAAAACGACAATTAATTAAGGCCAAGGGGGATGTAGTTCTTAATATGAGAATGTTCCAAACGACAAAAGAGTTACAAGAAATTAATGTTACAGAGTATAAAAAGCAGACTGGGTCAATGGTTAAGATTGATAAAAATAGTTATAAATTTGCTCCGGACGTATCAGGGGGAAGTGTTGAAGCGATGCTAACGACGATGGCCGGCGTGAATTCTACAAATGAAATGTCATCACAATACTCTGTTAGAGGTGGTAGCTATGATGAAAATAGTGTTTATATTAATGGAATTGAAATATATCGTCCTCAGTTAATTAGTTCAGGTCAGCAAGAAGGGCTGAGTATTATTAATCCCGATATGGTGGGAGAGATTAATTTCTCTACGGGAGGGTTCTCTGCTGAATATGGTGATAAGATGTCATCTGCATTAGATATTGCTTATCGTGAGCCTCAAGCATTTGAAGGATCTATGTCCTTGAGTTTGATGGGTGGCAGTTTTGCATTAGGTCAAAATTCCGGAAAATTTACGCAATTACATGGTGTGCGATATAAACAAAATGCATCTCTATTAAGTTCAATGGAGACAAAAGGAGAATATGATCCTAACTATTTTGATTATCAAACACATCTTGTATATAATCTAAATAAGAAATTTAAGATTTCATTCCTTGGAAATGCTGCGATAAATAATTATAAATTTAAACCGGTTAATCGAACAACTAATTTCGGAACCTCTCAAGATGCAAAACAATTCAAGGTCTATTTTGATGGTCAAGAAAAAGATAAATTTGAAACCTATTTTGGCGCTTTATCTCTGAATTATAAACATTTGAAAAATAGTAATTTTACGTTGCTCGCATCGGGCTATTTGACTAATGAACTTGTTGCATATGATATCTCCGGTGAATATTGGTTAGACCAAGCTGGTACAACTGGAAGTACAGGAGAGGCGGTGGGTGGAGAACTTGGTGTAGGGCGTTATCATGAACATGCACGTAATAGATTGAAAGCTACGGTATACTCTCTTTCTTTTAAGGGGAGTACAGGTGTATCGGGTCATAATTTGGATTATGGTGTGTCTTATAATCATGAAAAAATTCATGATCGAAGTAGGGAGTGGGAGTTGAGAGACTCTGCAGGATATTCCTTACCTTCAACAGGTGATGCTGTACATGTTATATACAATTTGGCATCGAGACAAGATTTTGGTTCAAATCGTATTGCATTCTTTGCACAAGACACATATAAACTAAATTCATCATTGGGCTTGTTTTCATTTAATGGTGGAGTGAGAATGTCTTATTGGGATTTTAATAAGGAATTATTAATAAGCCCGCGTTTCAATATTTCATTTATACCTGAAGCCAATAATAGTTTTGCTTTTCGTTTTGCCACAGGATTATATTACCAATCTCCGTTTTATAAAGAATATAGACTACCAATATCTGATGCCAATGGAAATACAATAATTGCATTGAACAATGATATTAAGTCTCAACGTAGTGTTCAATTCATTTTTGGTGGAGATTATACATTTAGAGCGTTAGAGCGACCTTTTAAATTGTCCGCGGAATTATATTACAAGCATTTAAGTAATTTAATACCATATGAAGTGGATAATTTGAAGATTGTATATAGTGGATTGAATCAGACGAAAGGATATACGGCAGGGCTTGATGTTAAATTATTTGGTCAATTCGTACCCGGAACAGATTCTTGGATTAGTTTTTCTCTTATGAAAACACAAGAGATTCTTAATGGTGTTAATGTTCCGCGTCCCACAGATCAGCGATATAGTTTTGCAATGTATTTTACAGATTATTTCCCTAATATCCCTAAATTGAAATTTAGTTTAAGAGGTATTTTTTCTGATGGATTACCAACTACTGCGCCTCAATCAAGTAGAGATGTAGGGTATTTCCGTTCTCCTGCATATAAGCGTGTTGATGCTGGTTTATCATATGCATTATTAGCACCAATAAAAGAAGGGGAGACCAAAAGAGGTGGATATTTAAAATACATAAAAAGTATTTGGCTTGGGTTTGATGTATTTAATTTGCTAGATATATCTAATGTAAGCAGTTATTATTGGGTTACGGATGTTAATAATATCCAATATGCTGTTCCTAATTATCTAACCCGTCGACAATTTAATGTGCGTTTAACTATAGATTTTTAAATGATTTAAATATGCAAATGAAAAGGTCTCTAATAATTTCAATGCTATTATTAATAATAGCTATCACCCACGCTCAAAAGGATAATAGGGATTGGGCACAGTTAGGACGATATGTTTATCAAAATGAGAAATTGGAAAAATCTCCTGATGTCGTGTTTATGGGCAACTCAATAACTGATTGTTGGGTTGATACTGTCCCTGAATTTTTCAGTGAAAATAATTATGTAGGTCGGGGTATTTCAGGGCAGGTTTCTTCTCAAATGCTTGTGCGTTTTCGTCAAGATGTAATCAATTTAAATCCCAAAGCGGTAGTGATATTAGCTGGGACTAATGATATTGCAGAAAATAATGGAGCAATAACAAATGAAGGGATAATGAATAATATAATTTCAATGTGCGAGCTTGCTCAGTCGCATAATATTGTACCTATATTATGTTCATTGCTGCCATGTGATCATTATTATTGGCTGAAGAATGTAAATATATATCCAGCAGGTCGTATTATGCAACTGAATAAAATGATAAAAGAGTATGCAGTACAAAAAGGATATGAATATGTTGATTATCATAGTGCAATGACAACTCCCAATGGTGGGTTGAACAAGGAATATTCTCGCGACTTAATACATCCCAACAAGAGAGGATATGAAATTATGATGCCTATCGTTAAGAAATCGATAGATAAAGTTTTAAATAATTAATAAAAAGAATAAACCTCGGTATTTTTACCGAGGTTTATTCTTTTATATAAGTAAAATTACTTAATCAAGTATTGTGATGATATTGACTCATTTTCATGAATGCGGCGAATCGTATCAGCAAACAAATGAGCAACACTCAAGACATGTGCTTTCTTGCAGTCTTTTGCAAATGGAATGCTATTAGTGAAAATCATTTCTGTCATACCACAATTGTCAACACGCTCAGATGCAGGATCGCTCATTATTGCATGAGAGCATAATGCACGTACAGATTTTGCCCCGAATTCTAACATGAGATTAGCTGCTTTAGTAATGGTGCCGGCAGTATCTACCATGTCATCAACAAGAATTACATTCTTATCTTTAACATCCCCTATTACGGTCATGTTGGCAACAACATTGGCTTTTGCTCGCTGTTTATGGCAAAGCACTAAAGGTACATCAAAATATTTTGCGTAATTGTTTGCTCGTTTAGCACCTCCAACATCAGGTGATGCAATCACCATTTCTTCAAGATTTAAAGATTGGATATAAGGGATAAATACTGAAGATGAGTATAAATGATCAACGGGAATATTAAAGAACCCTTGAATTTGGTCGGCATGTAAATCCATTGTGATTACACGATCAACGCCAGCTGCACTAAGAAGGTCTGCAACAAGTTTTGCTGCAATTGAAACACGTGGTTTGTCTTTGCGATCTTGTCGAGCCCAACCAAAATATGGCATTACAGCAATGATTGATTTTGCAGAAGCACGTTTGGCCGCGTCAATCATTAGTAATAATTCCATTAAGTTGTCACTGTTTGGGAATGTTGATTGAACAAGATAAACTTCGCATCCACGAATAGATTCTTCGAAGCATACTTCAAATTCTCCATCGGCAAAGTATTGGATATTCATTTTGCCTAGTTCTACTCCAAGGTCTTTACAGATTTCTTCTGCCATATATTTAGACCGAGTGCCTGAAAAAACCTTAAAAGGTGGTAATATTGTACTCATATCTATATTATAGGTGTTTTGTTTCTTATTGCAAAGGTACTACTTTTTAATCTTCTTTGTTGATTGTTTTGGCGAAATTTTCTTAGATGATATAATATTTTTGTGAGAAATCTTCCAAATAACAGCATTATTACCGCCAACTAAGCACTCAAAAGGCGAATCACTTTTTAGTGCTTTTGTCGCATTATCTCCCGAAAGCAATTCAATGGCATTGTTACATATGCCTTCAGGAATATTTAGAAATTCAAAAGCATGCTTGGGTAAATTTATTTTAAGATCGCATGTCTCTGCTGAAAAATTTACAACGATAAGTAATGTCTCTGTAGTAGAACTTCGTATAAAAGCATATTGACGATGAGGATTAAAACATGGGTTGTCATAATTGACATACATTAAATCAAAGAAAAGCCCTTCTCTAATTGCTTTTTCTTTATTACAAATATTAAGTATATCTTTATACTTGTTTCTTAACCATATCTCACGACCACTCAATAGGGTCTCGTCACATTTACCGTCATTAAACCACCGACGAATTGTAGGGATACTCCAGTAGTCAAATATTGTAGTACGACCATCGTGTCCACTATATCCCTCGGCATCAGATGCTTGTTCCCCAAGTTCTTGACCTGCATATATCATCATTGGACCAGTATTTATCATGGAACTTACAACAAGAGATGGTATAACAAGTCCAGGATCTCCAGCATATTGTTTAGATCCAAAACGTTGTTCATCGTGATTTTCTAAGAAATTGAGCATATTGGCATTAATACCATCCACAGTTTGCCAACAATTAGTGATGCATGCAGCAGATACATTTGAACACTGTATAGCTCTTAATGTATCGTATAATGTTACCTTATCATATAAATAATCAAATCCGCCAATTTTTATGAAATCACGATACAAATTTGGATCATAAATTTCAGCAATAAAAATTATGTTAGGGTAGAGCTCTTTGACAGCTGGTATAGCCCATTCCCAAAATTCAAGAGGCACCATATGAACCATATCACAACGAAAACCATCTACTCCTTTACTCGCCCAATATTGTAAGATATTAAGCATCTTAGTCCATGTGTTTGGAGTTGGATAAAAATGACGTGTGCCATCGCTATAATCAACGCCATAATTTAACTTGATTGTATCATACCAATCAAACTCGCCTGGAGATGCAGTAAAACAATCATTTCCAGATGCTTTTGCTGGGAATTCATTATATGCACTATCACCATGTCCAGGGTTTACATTTGGCGCAAATGATTGATTTGGAATGTAATAAAAATTATTAGAAGGACTAAAGAATTTCGATTTGTCATCATCAGAACCTAAGTCTTTAATTCCATCAGGCTTAGCATCTGAATAATATTGGCGAGCAACATGATTAGGAACAAAATCAATAATAACTTTCATGCCCTCTTTATGTGTACGGGAAACTAATTGCTCAAATTCTTTTATGCGGTCAGGTATATTTACAGCAAGATCAGGATCAACATCGTAGTAGTCCTTAATTGCATAAGGAGAGCCCGCATTTCCTTTTATAACATAAGGATTGTCATTGGGTATGTCAAATTGTGTATAATCTGTTTTGTGTGCATGTTCTATAATTCCTGTATACCAAATATGGGTTATGCCTAATTCCTTAATGGATTTTAAAACTATAGGAGTTATATCATTTAATTTCCCTGCTCCATTTTGTTCATATGTCCCATAAGGAATACAATTATTATTTTTGTTAGCAAAAAGTCGAGGGAGTAATTGATAAATTACGGGCTTTTTATTCATGAGTATATTAAATGTTGAGTTTTTGAATCTATTTTATGTAATATTTTACAAATTTACTTCAAAATATTGATAAAATTATTGCTATAACGAAATTTGTGCGAATATATATGAGAGATAATTTGTAAATTTGTACTCTAAATTTTAAATTTTCTTTAAACATGAATGAGTTAGCTACAAAATACAGTCCGGCAGAAGTTGAAGATAAATGGTATAGCTATTGGATGGAGAATGATTTATTCAAATCTGTTCCCGATGAGCGTGAACCATATACTATTGTTATTCCTCCTCCAAATGTTACTGGAGTCCTTCACATGGGGCATATGTTGAATAATACAATTCAAGATATTCTTATCCGTCGCGCTCGTATGGAGGGTAAGAATGCGTTATGGGTGCCAGGAACAGACCATGCATCCATTGCAACAGAGGCAAAAGTAGTAGCAAAACTTGCTTCTGAAGGAATAAAAAAAACAGATTTAACACGTGAAGAATTCTTGAAACATGCGTGGGCATGGACTGAAAAACATGGAGGTATTATTCTTGAACAGCTCAAAAAGTTAGGTGCATCATGTGATTGGAGTCGTACTGCATTTACAATGGATGATTTACGTAGTAAGAGTGTGATTAAAGTCTTTGTTGATTTATATAATAAAGGATTAATTTATCGCGGGGTGCGTATGGTGAATTGGGACCCTGCAGCTTTAACGGCTCTTTCTGATGAAGAGGTAATATATAAAGAAGAGCATAGTAAATTATACTATCTTCGTTATTTTGTTGAAGGGGAAGATAAATATATAGTTGTAGCTACAACACGTCCTGAGACTATCTTAGGCGATACAGCTGTATGTATAAATCCTAATGATGAGCGATATCAATGGCTAAAAGGGAAAAAAGTTATCGTGCCACTTGTTAATCGTGCTGTTCCAATCATTATGGACGAATATGTTGAAATGGATTTTGGTACAGGATGTTTGAAAGTAACACCTGCACATGATGTAAATGACTACATGTTAGGAGAAAAATATAATCTCCCTACTATTGACATATTTAATGATAATGGAACGATAAGTGATGCCGGTGGCATGTATATTGGAAAGGATCGTTTTGATGTTCGAAAAGAAATAGTTGTTGACCTTGAGGCTGCTGGACTTGTTGAAAAAATAGAGGACTATAATAATAAAGTTGGCTATTCAGAACGAACAAAAGTTGTAATTGAGCCAAAGTTATCGATGCAATGGTTCTTAAAAATGGATGAAATTACTATTCCTGCACTTAATGCAGTAATGGATGATAATATTAAATTTTATCCTCCAAAATTTAAGAATACCTATCGTCATTGGATGACAAACATTAAAGATTGGTGTATCAGTCGACAATTGTGGTGGGGACATCGAATCCCTGCATATTTCATGCCTGAAGGAGGATATGTTGTCGCAGAATCAGCAGAAGAAGCCCTTGAATTAGCTAAAGCAAAAACCGGGAATAGTTCACTTACAATAAGTGATATTCGCCAAGATGAAGACTGTTTAGATACATGGTTTAGTTCGTGGTTGTGGCCGATATCATTATTTAATGGCATTCTCGATCCAGAAAATGAAGAGATAAAATATTATTATCCAACTAGTGATCTTGTAACAGGTCCTGATATTATTTTCTTTTGGGTTGCGAGGATGATTGTTGCCGGTTATGAATATATGAAGGACAAACCATTTGGTTCTGTTTATTTTACTGGCATTGTAAGAGACAAAATTGGTAGAAAAATGTCAAAATCATTGGGTAATTCTCCTGATCCACTTGATTTAATTGCGACATATGGTGCTGATGGAGTGCGTATGGGTATGATGCTTGCAGCTCCTGCCGGAAATGATATTCTATATGATGATAAATTATGTGAACAAGGACGTAATTTCTGTAATAAGATATGGAATGCATTCCGTCTTGTAAAAGGATGGGAAACTTCAGATATTGAGCAACCAGAATATGCTATTCGAGCTACACAATGGTTTAAGGCAAAAATAGATGAAACATTGGTTGATGTTAAGGACTTGTTCTCAAAATTCCGTTTATCAGAAGCCTTAATGGCTGTATATCGCTTATTCTGGGATGAATTCTCTTCATGGTATCTTGAAATGATTAAGCCGGCTTATGGGCAACCAATAGATAAGAAAACTTATGAGGATACGCTAAATTATTTTGATGCATTATTGCGCTTATTACATCCATTCATGCCATTTATAACTGAAGAATTATGGCAACATTTAGCGGAGCGTAAAGAAGGTGAATCAATCATGAACGCATTAATCCCTTCTCCAGGAACAATTAATGAAGAGGTCCTGTCTTCTATGGAAAAAGCAAAAGAGGTTGTTATCGGAGTGCGTGGAGTGCGTGCTGCAAAAAATATACCTCCAAAAGAATCTCTTGAATTAAATGTATTAGGTGAATTTAATGCAAGTGAATATAATGTTATTGCTAAACTTGCTAATCTTAGTGTAATTAATACGTCAGTTGAAAAAGATGCGTCTGCATCATCGTTCATGGTTGGTACTACAGAGTTTAATGTCCCATTAGCAAATAATATTGATGTAGAAGCAGAACTTACAAAACTAAAAAAAGATCTTGACTATTATAAAGGATTTAAGGAATCAGTATTGAGAAAATTAAGTAATGATCGTTTTGTAAATAATGCTCCATTTGCTGTTGTAGAAGGAGAACGTCGCAAGCTTGCCGATGCAGAAACAAAGA
>JAFXGB010000098.1 GCA_017520235.1 Muribaculaceae bacterium
CGCCGGTGATTTCGCCGAGGTGGTGGAGTGTCTCGCGTATGTCTTGGGCGATGAAGTCGCCGGAGAGTCCCATTGATAGTCCGTCGATGGCTCTTGCGATAGAGTCGGCGGCGTGGGTGAGCGCTTCGTAGTGTCGAGCGTTGGTTACCATTATTTCGCCGGGTGCAATGTCGGCTGTCCCTGATGCTTTGACAAGAAGCGTCTCAAGTTGTTCAATACCTGTCCCTTGGCGAGCCGAAATGTGGGTGATTTCGGTAGTAGTTGTGATGATGTCGCGTAGGGAGTTTTCTATATTTATTATATCGGCATCGGGGTTGTCTGTTTTATTGATAGCGATGACAAGGATTTGCTCTTCAGTGAGCTGAGGCAATACGCGTTGAGATGCGCGGTTTATTGCATCTATTCCGGCGGTGGCATCTATTACCCAAAGCACGATGCGTGCGTCGGTAATTTTTTGTAATGTGCGTTCAATGCCGAGAGCTTCTATCGTGTCGGTTGTCTCACGCAATCCTGCGGTATCGATAAATCGGAATAGCGTGTCACCTATCTCGATTGTGTCTTCGATAGTGTCGCGAGTGGTGCCATGAATGTCGCTCACGATGGCACGTTCTTCGTGTAGTAATTGGTTGAGGAGTGTTGACTTGCCGGCATTTGTTTCGCCCACGATGGCTACCGGTACACCATCTTTGATGGCTGCCCCGGTGGCAAATGTTGATGCCAATCGGTTTACTACCGAGTGAATTTCGTGGGCAAGGGTAAGCAGTTTTTCTCGTGATGCAAATTCCACCTCTTCCTCTGAAAAGTCGAGTTCGAGTTCAAGTAGAGAAGCGAGGTCGAGCAGTTGGTCATGAAGCGAAGACAGACGATTGGAGAAATCCCCACGCATTTGGCTCATGGCAATGCGATGGGCAGCGCGTGATGACGATGCAATGACATCGGCAACGGCTTCAGCTTCAGCAAGATCCATGCGACCATTGGCAAACGCACGACGAGTAAATTCGCCTGCAGCAGCAATGCGGCAACCTTGACGAATGAGCAGGTTTATTAGCTCGCGTTGCACCCAACGGGAGCCATGCACTGCGATTTCCACAACGTTCTCACCTGTAAATGAGCGAGGCGCACGGAAAATTGTAGCAACAGCTTGGTCTATAGCTTCACCTCGCTCGTCAACGACAGTTCCGAGGTGAGCTGTGTGGCTTGTAGCGTCAGATAATGGCTTGCCTTGCCACACGCGGTCAACGATGGCGATGGCATTGGCCCCGCTCACTCGAGCCACAGCTATGCCCCCCACTCCGTGAGGAGTGGAGATTGCGCATATTGTATCGTCTTGTAACATCATTTTCTTTTCTTGGGTTTAAGAGTGCTCCAGTAGTGGAATTTGCATTGACTTTCGATGTCGTTTTCGATTTCGTCGGGTAGGACAGAGAAGAAATCGTGGCCTGTAACAGCTTCAACGCTGTCGATTGAAACGGCTGCCGCTTGCATTCCTCCGGGGACTTTGGCATTAGGCATAATAAATCCTATGCCACGAGGTGGATTGGCGTAAGGCGATACGATAACTTTGAAGAAACGTTGAGGCACAGCCACGCGAGAGTCGCCAATGTGTTCTTTTATCTTGTCGGTCGTAATGGGTCCGCAAATGATTGTTATTGCGCTGTCGGCTTGCGCCCATGTGCGGCATTTGTCTTCAAGGCGTTTCCATGCTCCGGAGTTGAGACTGCCTGCCTGTGGGCAAATGTTTGTCATGTAGAATGATTGACGCATTGCTTCCTCATCCCATTTCATATCGGCAGCCGGAGCCATGTGTCCGCGGTCATAACCGGTGTAGGAATAGTCCCAATCGTTGGCACATCCCGGGACATCCTCATCACACAAGAATTTTTTAGCGCGAGGCTCTTTGCCATCGGTCTCTTGGCAGGTGAGCTCCCAAGCTACCCAGTTGGGAATGTGTAGCTTAGAATTAAACGAGATGGTCATTGCTTTGTAGTTGACGATTGTTTCGTCGGTATTGGGAGCAGTGATGACTTTTTCGAGGCTTCCATAACTTTGTCGGCCTACATATGATGAGCTACATCCGCCTATAACATAGTGAGTAATGAACATGGCGATAGCGATGAGCATGAGCCATGAAAATATAGTCAGCGGAGACTTGCCACCGGTTTTCTTTTTCCGTTTTGTTGATGTAATTTTCTTTTTTGCCATATCGGGATAGGTTTATAATGCAAAGATAGGACAAAGAAATGAAAGTGCGAGCTGACGAGAGGGTAATATTATTTCACAAATGAGAGAAAATATTAAAATATTTCATTACAAATCATAATGAATATGAATTTTATGCTTATTTTTGTGTACAAAGAACTTTTACGATAGGAAAAGTTAAGTTAAACTAAAAAATAAAAGCATGAAACAATTATTTGTAAGACTAGTAGCATGTGTAATGCTCTTCGCCTGATTTGCAGGAAAAGCGAATGCTCAAAATGTGCAGTTCCTCTATGACACAGAACGTGAGTGTATAACAACTACACTTGAAATGTTTAAACCTGATGCTTTTGGTAGCACATTCTTCTTTGTAGATATGGATTATGCTGAAAAAATGGAAGGTGCATATTTTGAAATAGCTCGTGAGCTATGTTTTTGGAAAGAGTCAAAAGTGAATTGGCTTTCTGTTCATGTCGAATTTAATGGCGGAATGAACAATATCGCAGGCTCATTTAACAATGCATGGCTTGGAGGTCTTACTTATTCAGGTCATTCAGCTGATTTTAGCAAAACATGGTCTTTGTCGGCGATGTATAAACTCATTCCTGGAACAGTTGACGGCGTAGGTAAGAAACAAGAACACAATTTCCAAATTACAGGTGTGTGGGGAATAAGCTTTGCTAAAGGATGGTGCACATTTAGCGGATTTGCTGATTTCTGGCGTGAAGTTCGTAGCTGGCAAGACACAGACTTTATCTTCCTAACAGAACCACAATTTTGGGTAAATCTTAACAAAATTGAAGGTATGAAAGATGTTAATCTAAGTCTTGGTGGAGAGGTTGAAGTTTCTACTAACTTTGTGAATAAAGGTTGGTATGTGAGACCTGCAATAGGCGCAAAATGGACATTCTAAAACAGTCAACGATATAGTAATCAAAAGAAAACATTAAAACGAAATGAATCTTTTACAAAAAATGTTTGGGTTTGACCCCAAAACAACAACTATTCGCACAGAAGTACTGGCTGGTATCACTACATTCCTTACCATGTCATATATTCTTGCTGTTAATCCTTCAATGTTTGGTTTGCTTGAAGGTATGCCCAGTGGCGCATCGTTTACCGCAACAGCATTGGCTGCAATCATTGGCTGTTTGGTAATGGCATTTTGGGGAAAACTTCCCTTTGGTTTGGCACCCGGTATGGGGCTAAATGCATTCTTTGTATTTACAGTGTGTCTGGGTATGGGCTATTCATGGCAATTTGCCCTAACAGCTGTATTTATCGAAGGTCTCTTGTTTATATTGATGACGGTTACAAATATCCGTGAAGCAATCGTAAATGCAATTCCAGTGAATTTGCGCTATGCTATAGGTGGTGGTATTGGTTTGTTTATAGCGTTTATTGGATTGCAAAATGGCCAAATTATCGTTAACTCTGATGCTACATTGGTGGCATTAGGCGATATCACTTCAGGACCTGTATTGCTCTCTATCATAGGCTTGTTGATTACCGGATTCTTGTATGCCAAGAATGTGAAAGGTGCAATGTTGATAGGTATTTTGGTGACAACAATAATTGGTATCCCAATGGGTATTACTGAGTTCAAAGGGGTTATTTCAGAACCTCAATCAGTAGCTCCAATATTCTGCAAATTTGAGTGGAGTTATATATTGAGCTTCGATATGGTTGCCATTGTATTTACATTCCTCTTCATTGATATGTTTGACACAGTGGGAACAGTAGTGGGAGTGTGTACAAAAGCTAATATGTTTGATCCTAAAACAGGTCGTGTTCCACGCATTAAACAAGCATTTATGGCTGATGCTATTGCAACTACTGCCGGCGCAATGTTGGGTACATCTACAACAATTACCTACGTTGAAAGTGCAGCAGGTGTGGCACAAGGAGGCCGTTCAGGTCTAACTGCATTTGTTGTTGGTTGTTGCTTTGTGGTAACACTTTTCTTCTCACCACTATTCCTTTCAATCCCTGCTGCAGCAACAGCACCGGTGTTGATTTTGGTGGGATTGTTTATGCTTGAACCTATTGCAAAAATTGATTTTGGCGATTACACAGAAGCAATACCTGCATTTGTGTGCATTATAATGATGCCATTGTCATATTCTATTTCAGACGGTATCCTTTCAGGAATGATTCTTTATGTAGTGCTAAATGTGTTGTGTGGCAAGTTTAAGAAACTTAATCTCACAATGTATTTATTAGCTATATTATTCATCTTGAAATACATCATTATATAGATTTAGTGCAAGATAAAAGTCCAAGAGGATATTATGATTTAAAATAGTGTGGGATCGCTCTCACGCTATTTTTTTTGTTCCACTTATAATTGGCTAAATATTGCAGACTTTTAAAAATAAATTTTTATTTTTACGGAGTGAAAGATATTTTTGTTAGCATATATAATTTTTATGCCGATGGCTTCAAGGATATGACGTGGGGCAGACAGCTATGGTGGCTGATTTTGCTAAAAGTCATAATCTTGTTTGTTGTGCTCCGATGTTTTTTCTTCACTCCGGCACTTGCAGGAAAGAGTGAAGAGCAGAAAATCGAACATGTGGGAGAGCAATTAGTAAAACCAATAGTAGAAAAGTAATCTTAAATTATAATATCATGATAGAAACAGCATTAGTCGATTGGTCGAGATTGCAATTTGCATTGACCGCTGGGTATCATTGGCTTTTTGTGCCATTGACATTAGGACTCGCCGTGATAATGGCTACGATGGAGACAATCTATGTGGTAAAAGGTGATGAGTTCTGGAAGAAAACGGCAAAGTTTTGGATGAAATTATTTGGAATAAACTTTGCAGTAGGGATTGCCACAGGTATAATATTAGAGTTTGAGTTTGGGACAAACTGGAGTAACTACTCATGGTTTGTTGGAGATATTTTTGGTGCACCATTAGCAATAGAGGGGATCTTTGCATTCTTCATGGAAGCAACATTCTTTGCTGTGATGTTCTTTGGATGGAATAAAGTCAGCAAGCGAGTTCACCTTGCGGCAACGTGGCTCACCGGTATAGGCGCAGCCATATCGGCGGTGTGGATTCTTGTTGCCAACTCATGGATGCAGCATCCTGTAGGGATGGAGTTTAATCCTGATACAGTGCGCCATGAAATGGTTGATTTCTGGGCGTTGGTGTTAAATCCTGTCGCTGTCTCAAAATTCTTCCACTCGGTGTTTAGTGGTTGGATGACCGGCTCGATATTTGTAATAGGGATAAGCTGTTGGTATCTAATAAAGAAGCAGGAGACACGCTTTGCACTTTCAAGCATTAGAGTTGCTGCAATAGTGGGAATTGTCGGTACATTTGCTGTTATGTTTAGTGGTGACAGTTCGGCCATTCATGTTGCCGAATATCAACCCATGAAACTCGCTGCAGCTGAGGGTTTGGAAGAAGGTGGCGAGCGAGCTCCATTCTCAATCGTGCCGGGGGTGGAAGTCCCTGGAATGTTGTCTATTTTAGCAACTCATGATATTGATGGATATGTCCCAGGTATAAATAATATCCTAGAGGGTTACACCAATTCTTCAGGCGAAATAATTCCTTCTGCTGAAGAGAAAATATCACGTGGCAAAGTTGCAATAGAGGCGTTCAAAGAGTATCGCATGTTGAAAGATGTTGATTCGCTTGGAGCAGTTCAAGCGCGCAAGCTCTTAGATAGTAACATAGACTATTTTGGATATGGTTATATAAATTCGCAAGAAGAACTTGTTCCTCCTGTTACGCTCGTCTATTGGGCATTTCGTGTTATGGTGGGCTTAGGCGGATTTTTGCTATTGCTGATGGTTGTAATATTGTGGGCAGAACGCAAAAAAACACTTGCTAATATGAAATGGTTGTTGTGGGTGGCATTGTTCTCAATCCCATTGGTGTATATTGCTGGACAAGCAGGCTGGATAGTAGCCGAGGTAGGCCGTCAACCATGGGTTATCGAAGGTTTGTTACCGGTTAAGGCTGCAGTGTCAAGTGTGAGTGTAGAGGCGGTGAAAACAACATTCTTCCTTTTTGTTGCGATATTTACGCTCTTCCTTGTAATAGAATTGCGCATATTGATAAAAGCAATTAAAGAGGGTCCAAAAGTAGAAACCAAATAAAGAGAAAAGTTATGATAACATATGAATTTTTACAACAATACTGGTGGTTTTTAATATCACTCTTGGGAGGACTTCTTGTGTTCTTATTGTTTGTTCAAGGAGGTAATGCTCTCATCTTTTTGGCCGGTAAAAATGAAGGAGAAAATGAACTTATTGTAAATTCCACAGGCCGTAAATGGGAATTGACATTTACTACATTGGTTACTTTTGGCGGTGCATTTTTTGCGTCTTTCCCACTTTTTTACAGCACAAGCTTTGGTGGTGCCTATTGGGTGTGGATTCTAATTCTCATAACCTTTGTTCTTCAAGCTGTGTCTTATGAATTTCAAAGTAAAGCAGGCAACCTCATAGGCAAAACTTCGTTCAGAGTGTTCCTCACATTAAATGGCTGTTTGGCTCCACTCCTCATTGGTACGGCTGTTGGGACATTCTTTACCGGCTCTCAATTTTTGGTTGACAAAAATGCAGTTGGTGATATTGCCGCACCGGTAATAAGCCGATGGGCAAATAGTTGGCATGGGCTTGAAGCTGTTGCTAACCCCTTTAATGTGGAGTTTGGTTTAATGGTAATGTTCTTGGCTATAAGTTTAGGAGCATTATATATGATAAATAATATCGCCGATGATAAACTCTCAAGTCAGTTGCGTCGCTATCTGTTAATGAGTTTTGGATGCTTCCTTGTGATGTTTTTGATAGTTGTTTTTCAACTACTCACCATGGATGGTTATGCCGTTGATGCTGATGGCATCATTACCATGGAATGTGGTAAATATCTAAACAATTTTATCCAGATGCCCATTGTTCTCGCGATATTTATAGTGGGGGCATTGTTGTTAGTGGTAGGGGTGGTTATCTCGTTGTTAAAAGCATCGTTTAAACGAGGAATATGGTTGGCCGCTCCCGGAACTGTATTGGCAGTAATGGCTATATTTATGATTGCCGGATATAATAATACGGCTTATTATCCGTCATCATTGGATATTCAATCATCACTCACACTTTCAAATAGTAGCTCAAGTGAATTTACGCTATATACAATGGCTATTGTATCGCTAATCATTCCATTTGTGGTCGCTTATATAGCTTATTTCTGGCGTCAAATGGATAAAAAGTCGCTCACCTCGCAAGAGTTGGAAGAGACTGATAAATATTAGCAGTAAAGATTTATCGATACTTATGCAAGCTGAAAAAGGAACTGAGTTTGAAATAAATATTGGTCAAATATCAGACGTTGATACCATCGCACGCTTCCAAGTTGCTATGGCATTGGAAACAGAAGGAATGACACTTGACTTAGACCGTGTTACTCGTGGAGTAACGGCGGCGATGCACGATGAGTCGAAGGGGAGATATGTTGTAGTTAGGCAGTCGGGTGAGGTGATAGGTAGTTTGATGCTCACTAAAGAGTGGAGCGACTGGAATTGTCAATGGTATTGGTGGATTCAGAGTGTGTATGTAACTCCTCAGCATCGTGGTCGTGGGGTGTATAAAGCGATGTTCTCAAAGGTGAAAGCTATGGCGGTAGATGAGAATGTGTCTCAAATACGTCTCTATGTTGATAAAACTAACGAGCGAGCTCAACGTGTATATGAGAAATTGGGTATGAGCGAGACTCATTACCTGATGTATGAGGTCGCGGAACTAAGATAACATAATGGCACGTTGTTGCGACCACCCCTGTGAACCATTGCGCAAGTTTAGAGTGATAAGACCTTTTACTGATGATAATGCGTTGAGAATCTGTTGCATTAGTTCGGTAAAAGAAAGCACACCACTAAAACGTAGAGTGTGAAGAATGCGCCCATGTTGCTTAATGGTTGCAAAGATAATGTCAGAAGGGTTTATTGTAGCCATGATTTTTAATTTATTGGTTTTATACTGCAAATGTAGTTTTGTGTATGGGCGATAATATGGCACATGTGTGTTATAATAACAAAATGAGGTGCGCTTGATTGCTGAAAAATAGCTCGTTAATAAAATTTGCAAATTAAATAGTGGTTATCCGCTTTATTTTGATTATTTTTGTAGAACGAAAATTACTAACTTTAAAATATTTAGATAATGAGACTTATCATTGAACCTAATTACGACGAAGTATCTCGTTGGGCTGCAAATTATGTAGCTGCTCAAATCAATGCTGCTAACCCTACTCCTGAAAAGCCTTTCGTGCTTGGTTGCCCAACAGGTAGCTCTCCACTTGGATTGTATCGCAACCTTATCAAATTGA
>JAFXGB010000004.1 GCA_017520235.1 Muribaculaceae bacterium
CACAAACCTAACACGCGTCGGGACAATCAAAGACAAGTCATCAACGCTTGAGCCAAGCGATGGGGATACACTTGAGATGAAAAAAACGGGCGGAAAGGTCGTTGCATCAGAATCTAACGAAGGGGGCTTCTTGTTGAAAACCCGCGTTATCGAGCCAACGTCTGCTCTAATGACAATGTTTGGTCTTGGTACTGCTGAAGGCGACGATTTCAAGGTTAAGACTCACATCGTGGATGGCAACTTCGCCGTTAAGGTAGAGCCTAAAAAGGTGGGCGCAATGGGAGTCAAAGCCCCTCTAACAGATGTCAAATATAAACCCGGCTGGAGTGAAGAGGATGGTAACTACGTGGATTTGGAATTTAACATACTCCAAGGACCGGCAGATTATTGGTATTCACGCTTCAAGAAAACAGCGTCGACTCAAACCACCTCTACTACAGAGGGATAAAATCCAAGGGGAGTAGCTTAACGGCAGAGCAGCAATGTGTGATTCTTGATAATGACATTGCAGGTGCGAGTTCGATTCTCGCCCCCCAACAAAGCCCCGAGCCGGGGACAATTATTTAAAAGCCAAGTAATACTATTATGCAACAGAGTGAAAAAGATACGATAGAGAGACGCGTGGTAAATGCTATCCTTGAGCGTCCTACCGATGTGATAGAGATTGATGGCGAGAAATACCCGATAGCGCCCCCCACGGTAGCAACGCTGATGCTTGTCAGCGAGCTTATTGCTGAGATGCCGATGACAGATGGCAACTCTGATAATGTGTTGATAGAGGTGCTTGCAACAGCCAAGGATATGGCTGTAATTGGGAAAATCACAGCAGTATTGATGCTTGGCGCTAAGCGAGTGCTTGAGGGGCGTGAGCGAGTAGTTAAGCGTGAGCGTCGCTGGTCGTGGCGTCGCTGGCGCTATGAGGAATATGAGGAGCGCGAGCCGGAGATTGAATGGCTCGGTCGTCGTGTACTTGAGGAGGTGTCACCCGGAGTACTGATGAAGGTATTGACAAAGCGTTTGATGGTATTGGGCGTAACTGATTTTTTCGGCATTACCACTTCCCTATCAGGGGCAAATCAGCTAAGGCGGACAAGGGAAGTGGAGACTCAATCTGGGGCAAGATAGGTAGCTGGGCAAAGAATTTGAACATGACTCCCGAGGGAGTGTTGTGGGATATCAGCTATGAGAATATAATCATGTACTCGGCTGCCACCCCGCAATATGATGACGAGAAAGAGCCTGAGTGGGATGCCACGAAAGATGCGAGCAATCCTGACAATTTCAATGATGTAACAGACGAGGAGGAATATGTGAGATGAAGAAGGATACAGTAGAGTTGCACATCAGACTTGATGGCAGCCAAATGGATAAAGAGATATTAAAATCGATTCGCGGGGTGAAGACACTTAGCGGAGAGGTTGTGGCAGAAAGCCGACGCATGGAGTCGGCTTTCTCCGGTATTGGCCGAAGTGTAGCGGGTATCGCCGGTGTGTGGTCTTTAAAGGAATTTGCTAAGGACCTTATCAAGGTGCGTGGCGAGATGCAGTCGATGGAGACTATTATCAAGACATTCGTTGGGGAGACCGAGGGGCTGAAGCTGATGCAGGAGATGCGAGAACTTGCCAAATCGTCGCCATTGACGCTGACCGATTTTGTGGATGGTGAGAAAACGCTGTTGAGCTTCAATGTCGCGAGCGATAAGACGATAGGTTACCTGAAGGCATTGGGTGATGTGTCGATGGGAAACAGCGAGAAATTCAAGTCGCTGACTCTTGCCTTCTCTCAGGTGCAGTCGACGGGGAAATTGATGGGTCAAGACCTATTGCAGATGATAAATGCAGGGTTTAACCCCTTGCAACAGATATCGGAAAAGACCGGGAAGTCGATAGCCCAATTGAAGGAGGAGATGTCGGAAGGTGGAATATCGGCAGAGATGGTTGCTCAGTCATTTATCGATGCGACGAGTGCCGGCGGGAAATTCCATAATATGTCGGAAAACGTATCCCAGGATATAACAGGTAAATTGTCGATGCTTGAGGATGCCATGGATGCAGCATTTAACGAAATGGGCGAAGCATCTGAGGGAGCAATAATCACGGGTATCGAAATGACAACAACGCTTATAGAGAACTATGAGACAGTTGGAGAGGTATTGGTCGGGTTAATAGGAACTTATGGGACCTACAAAGCTGCTGTCATAGCGGGGATAGCGATAGAGAATTTGCGTGTCTTGGGGCTGAAAAATGGCATAAAATACACCCAATTGCAAATTAAAGCTACCAAGGCAATGACTATTGCACAGGCTGCATATAATAAAACCGTGGGGATGGCCAAAGCACACCCATACGCATTGATAGCGACTGCAGTAATAGCAGCTGCTGTCGGGGTATATAAGCTTGCTACTGCAGAGGGTGAACTTGAGAAAGCTCAACGCAGGGTAAACGATGCTGTTGCAGAATTTAATGCTAATAACTCTGCTGAGCAGGCAAACATTGAAATGCTATTTAACGCACTAAAAGATGCTACAAATGGCACACAAGCTTATGAGTTGGCGAAGAACAGCATAATAGATCGATATGGGGAATATTTAACAGGTCTTATCGATGAACAAAACGAACTCCTTAACGTTGAAGCAGCCTACATGCGTGTTAAAAAGGCTGCAGAAGAGTCTGCCCGTGCTCGTCAATTTGAAAAGTCTATTGACACAGCCAAAGATACATATCAAGAGAAGTATGATCAGGCTACGAAAAAGATACTTGAGGCACTCCAAACGCGAATGGGGGAAGATAACCCTGCAGTTAATACCCTATACGAAAGAATAAAATTAGAAGTAGAGGAATTTGGATGGATCAGTCGAAAGACATTAGATGAAATAAACAAGTCGTTTGGGAATACGCTTCTGGGCTATGAGGCTTTCACCGGAAACACAATATGGCAAAAAGACCAGGATACATTTAAGGATTGGTTGTGGTTTGATGATGATTCGGTTGAAGGGATAAAAAATGCTCTCTACGAAATAACTGACGCTAAAAAAACACTCAATAAAGAGACTAATGAGATCAATCTGCGTTTGGGTGTTTCCACCAATGATTTTGAGGAAAAAACAAAGGGGGAGCTTGAAAAAATCAAAGCATCGATACAGGAGAGCTTAGACCTTGGGGAAGATACTATTGAGGTCTATGCCGATGGGAAGCTCGTACAGGTATATAAAAGTGCCAACGAGGCGCAGCTTGCTCTATTGAAGATTGAACAAGCCCTAAAAGCCATTGACGCCAACAAAGGGTTGCCGTCTTTATCTCAGAGCCTTGTCAATGCTAAAAAGGCGATGGATGATGCCAAAAAGGCATGGGATGACGGGTTAAATAAAAATCTTGATGCTACCGCGATAGAAAAACTTCGTAAAGATTATGAAGCCAAGAAGAAGGTATATGAGGATCTGCAAAAAACAGCAGGATACGATACCAAAGCATCCAATGCAAGGGTAAAGGCTGAAGATAAAGCCAATAAGGAATTGTTGGCTCTGCAAAAGCAAAACACCAAAGAACGTATCGCATTGATGAAAGAGGGCTCTGCAAAAGAGCTTGTACAAATAGAAGCAGAATATAACGATAAGATTGCCAAATTAGAAGAGCAAGAGAAAAAATGGAAATCTGCTCAAGGTGGTAAATTAAACTCTGAGCAGAAAGATGCCATTGATAAGGGGAAATCGCTCGCGACCCAAACGAAACAGCAGTCGGAGGCAGAAGTTTATAAGGCAGAGGTTGAGTCGTTGCAGGATTATTTGAAGGAATATGGCACGTTCAACGAGCAGAAGCTTGCGATAGCGCAGTCGTATGCCCGGGAAATAGCTGAAGCGACGAGCGAGGGCGAACGGATGAGACTGGAGAAGCAGCGCGATAAGGAGTTAAAAGATGTAGAGCTGAAGGCTTTGACGGCTGATATCAATTGGGAGGCTGTGTGGGGGAATTTCGGGACGATGTTTAATGGCATCCTGGAGGACCAGCTGAGCCGTCTTGAGGCGTTTACCAAAACGGATAAATTCAAGGAGCTATCAATAGAGGATCAACGTGGCGTTTACGAGGAAATCGATAAGCTGAAGATCCGTCTTGGGGAGTTCAACGCCACCCTTGACTTCGGTCAATTAGGCAAAGATATAGAGCGTTATCGCAATGCCCAAAAGGAGCTTATTACTGCACAGAATATAGAGAAAAAGGCTCTTGAGGAGGTCACCCAGGCAGAGGAAGATCTTGCTAATGCTCGTAAGGGGGGTGACAAGATGGAGATTGAGAATGCCGAATTTACCCTATCACAAGCACAACAGGGTGCTGTGGAAGCGACTAACAAGGTGACAGAGCAGTCACAGAATGTTGCAGATGCACAGCAGGCGATGAATGCCACGGCATCAAATATCGAGAAGACGATGGGTGGTATCGTGGGCGGGTTGCAGAAAATGACGTCAGGGAGCATTGCCGGTATCATGGATGGTGTGAAGGAATTCAGCCAATCGATGGGTGGAGTTGGTTCAACGATTGCCTCTGCCCTTGGTATCCCGCTTGTTGGTCTTGTTTTCCAATTGCTTGACTTGTTCAAAGATGGCATCTCGGCGTTTTTCATCAATCTGTTTGACACAGTATTTTCGGCTATTACGAATATATTAACCGATGTGTTGTCGGGGGATTTCATTGTCAAAACCGGGGAGGCATTGATAAAGGGTATCGGAGGTGTGCTTGAAGCGTTGATTGACGGGATAGGTAATATCATAACATTTGGCGCATTTGGAGGTATCGCAGATGCAATTAATGGGAGCAACGCTAAAGAAGTTGCTGAGACAATAGAGCGCTTAACTGACCGTAACGAGCATTTACAGGTGGCTATCGAGAGCCTGACAGAGGAGATGAGGGCGTCAAAAGGGAGTAAATCAGTGGATGCCTACCGACGAGCTCGCGACCATCAGAAGGAGGTAAATGAGAATACCCTTGAGATGGCAAGGGCACAAGCCGGCTATCATGGCTCGCACCACTCATGGAATTATTATTGGGGAGGGTTTACCACAGATGAGATAGCCCGAGTGAGCAAGGCTATTGACCGCGAGTGGGATGGCTCGTTGTGGTCGTTATCCCCTGAGGAGATGGAGGTGTTGCGCTCGTTTCCGGAAATCTGGCAACGTATTCAGGACACAGGTAAGGGTGGCTATGGCGGTCGCTTAACTGAGAAGCTCGATGAGTATATCGATCAGGCGGGAAAAATTGAGGAGTTGCAGGATGAACTCTATGAGGGGTTGACGGGGATGTCATTTGACTCAATGTATGACAGCTTTATTAACAACCTTATGGATATGAAATATGGGGCTAAGGATGTAGCCGAGGATATCTCTGAGTATTTCGCCCGGGCGATGCTGTCAAACAAGATAGGAGAAATGATGGCTGAGGATCTTGAGGGTTGGTGGAATAAATTTGGCGTAGCAATGGAGGATAATGAGCTGACGAAAGAGGAGCGCGACGCCCTTGCCGATGAGTACATCGGCTATATGGAGGAAGCTGCCGAGCTTCGAGACCAGATATTCGCAGCCACAGGATACAATAAAACACAGGCATCGTCTCAGGACAGCAGTAAAAAGGGATATGCCACTGCATCTCAGGACAGTATTGACGAGCTTAACGGTCGCTCGACAGGGATACAGATGTCGGTAGAGGGTATCAAGGTGCAGAATGAATTGATGTCTAAGGAGGTGAGCATGATGCGCGGGGAGTTGTTGATGATACGCCAACACGCAGATGAGATAAGAGGCCTTGCGTTATTAGGTGTAACCCACCTTGAGGATATCTCACGCAATACATATCAGCTATATGCTATTTATGATCGCCTTGACAAGATTGAGCGAAACACAAGGGCTATTTAATGTTGTTCAAATGCTATTTAAAAGCGATTAAAACAATAAAAGATGAAGAATGCAAAGGTATATATTAATTCACAGAGTGTAGATACAGAGGAGGCTTATGGTGTTTTCTTCACCGACGCGTCGGTAACGGCACTTATGACGCCAGCCCCAAAGAAGGGGTATATCACTAACAAGAACTCCCGACTGCCGGGGAAACAGGTATTGCCGACTGCCCCAAAGGTTGATGAGCGCGATGTGCAGTTGACATTTGGGTTGCGTGCCCGGTCGCTTGCGGAGTTCCTGATGCGCTACATGGCTTTCTGCTCAGAACTTGAGAAGGGGTTTATCACGCTGATAGTACATATCTATGAGGGTACTACATGGGTGAAGATAAAGTATCATTTGGATTTCTTATCGTGCCAACAATACGCAGAATTCAATGGTCGATTGGCAAAATTTGTAATCAAATTTAATGAGCCGAATCCGGCTAATCGTGTAATAGCAACGTCAAGCGATATAACATTATGATAACTATTTATGACAAAACGGGCACAGCAAAGTTAAGTGTCCCCATAGCTGATAAATCTGTCCATCATAGGGGTATTATGGAGGAAGAATATGTACCTGTAATATTCAATTATGATGAAGCGATACAGCTCAGAAATGGTGATTATATAGATACTGAATATGGGCGATTTGAAATTGTGGAGCTCACGTTGCCTGAGGATAAGACGGCATCGGAGGGTGGCTACTCATTTGAGCAACGTTTTAATCCGCGTTGGTGGCGTGCATCACAACGCAAGCTCTTCTACAACCGCCAAGTAGGCTATGAAGCTTCGTGGAAGATGACTCACTATGCAAGCTATTTCATGGATATCGTGGTGGATAACATGAGTCGCGCAGGTATTGGGGAGTTTACCTATGAGATTGACGCGGATATCACGGGGATGCAGTTTGTGCAATTTGACGGGGTAAGCATTATTGACGGCTTGACACTGATAGCCGAGGCATGGGATGCCGAGTGGTGGTTTACAGATAATGTTATACATCTTGGGCGTTGTCAGCATGGAAGCCCGGTGACGTTGGGCATGGGAGCTGAACTTGCCAATATCGTGCGTGAGGAGTCGGCAGATAATGAGTATGCCACTCGCGTATTTGTGTTTGGCTCAACAAGAAATGTACCGAAGAATTACCGCAAGGATCTTGTTTTTACGGTTAATGCTACTCAAAGTAGCGGGAATGTGATATCAGATACTACTCGCCCGCTACTCTCGGAGTGGTTTCCGAAGGCTTTGCAGGCAGAGGGGAGCTATGATACAAGGGAAATTGATTTGCCGGCTAAAAGCATCAATGAGAAGTGGGTCTATGTGGGCTCAGAGACCGGGAACTGTGTTGTGGGCTATTCTCCATTCTACGTGGGGCAGTTGGCCCCACGTAAATATGTGTTGGACTTGAGCAACATCAAAATCAGTTGCAAATGGAAAAAGATGTTCTCCGGTGGCTTGGCTAAACTGTATGTTAAAGCAACTATCAAAGGTGGTGGTGGCACAGTAATATCATACACCCAGCCGGTAAAATCTGAGATGTTTGATATTCCAACTGAAAACACTGAGTTTACATTTAACGGAATCTCATTGCCATTCACTATAACAGATTTTATATCAGCGACCATCGCGTTAGAGGTTTTTGTTGTAGCAACAACCTCAGACCAATATGAGGTAGTATGTTCTTGTACAGCCGGAAGTGTCTCGCTCTCGTCAAAAGATAAAGTCTATCACGTTTCAGGGCTTACGATAGAGACTATTGAGGTTGTGCCAAGAATAATTGAAGGCGTAATCTTTAACCCATATTATGCCACAACTGACAGTGAGTCTAATTGGCTGAAGCTACCAGGTGGGGTTACGTTGGCAAAAGGGACTAAATACCGGATTTCCCCTATTCATCTGTCAAAGGTGAATAGCAGCTATTTTGTCCCGGTCGTTGGGGAAGACGAGGTAATAAATGAACTTACGGATAATCGATTGGCAATCCCGGCTGATTGCGATCCCCCATATATCGATGCATGGGAGAATCTTGCGGAGGAGGATGTGGTTGAAGCAATAGTAACAACCGAGAAGATATTTCCTCGTCGCACAGGCACAATTGCCAGCATCACGACAAAGGAATACACCGACACGATCGAGAATGAGGATGGTACCACCACCGAGAAGAAATGGAATGCGTACCGCTTTACCGATTCGGGCATCACTTTCTCTGAAAGTTATATCATCGAGGAGGAGTTGCGTATCATCTTCCAGTCGGGGAAGCTTGTAGGCAAAGATTTCAGGGTGAATTTCAATCCGGATGCCGAGCCCGACGAGGAGAGCGAGAAGGCTCAGGTGTGGGAGATAGTGCGTAATGAGGATTATGGAACAGCATTGCCAACGGATGATTTCGGTCCGGCGGTTGGAGATACATATATCCTCTATGGGTATGACACCTCTTTTGTCGCGGATAATCTGGTGGAAAGTGCGGAGCAGGAACTGCTCGAGTATGGTATCGAGCAGGCGACGAAGTTGTCGGCGGACAAGTCAAATTATCGTTGCGATACCAATGTAGTGCGCTGTGCCGGATACCAGGAAGATGCCAACGGTGTAATGCAGTATAATGAGGGGGATGTGATAGATCTTGATATAGGTGCTGCTGTCGAGCTGGTACACCCGGTTTATTTCCCTGATGCCCCTCACACATCACGCATACGCTCTTTTGATAGAAGTCTTGTCAACCGATATGAGGTTACTTATTTAGTGGGAGAAGCAAAAAATTATTCACGCACTGGAGAGCTTGCAGATAAGATTGATGCAATAGAGTACCAATCGAAGCAGAAAGAATCTGCAGTTACAAGCTCGGGGACAAATGTATATATCATCAAGCGTAATGATGTTACTGTGCCATCAGACCATAATGTATTCTCGGCGTTACGAGCACGCATTGAATTTATGTGCCGCTCGGTTGCTGAGTATGTGAGAACGTGCTGGACCTTCGCTAAGGGGATATATATAGGCTCATACGTTGCCGGGGAGTCAGGAGCACGCATCGATGAGAATGGCAATGCCGAGGTGGGCGATATGGATGTTCGTGGGGATGCTAACGTGGGTGGCAAGGTAACAGCAACAGATGTTGTTGCCAACCAGAGTGTTGTCAGCCGACGTTTCACAACCCCCAATTTTATGCCGGGCGGATTAACAGGCTCCGGTGCAGCAGTGTATCTCGACCCGAATACAGGGCTGACACATGCGGAATATGACTATATCGTGGCGCGTCGTGGCCTGGTGCTGTCAACGCTTACTATCGAGGAGATAAACAGCGTAGCGGGGGGAATTGTGGCATCGAAGGCTCATGGCGAGGTGGAGAGTGTAAATTCATATACCGCAAGCGACGGCTCGACACGCTATGTAGTGTATCTGAAGGATGTAAATATGTTTCAGTTTGGTGACCTTGTGCGCTTTGCACGTTGGGACTATACGAACAATGCTTACCGCTGGGCATGGGTGCCGGTGCGCGGATGCGACACCGCCAAACGCTTTATCAATATATGGGCATCAGATCTGACCGACGGGATGAGTGTGCCGGAAGCCGGAGACAAACTTGTGCTTATGGGTAATACTGCCGATAAAACCCGTCAGGGCTTTGTATATATCATTGATAGCGGAATACAATGTTTTGATGGTGTTAACACGGCATCCCTTGAAGGTAAGTGTCGCGGGGTGTTTGGCGATCTATCTAACATAACTGATAACGGAAAGACATTATCGGGGTATGGGGTGTGGACAGACAACCTATACCTCGGCTCGAAAGCGGAGGAGGCATTCAAAGAGCTTATAAATGTTGACGACCGCAACTATGCTCTTGGTACAAGCTCCACATTCACCAATAATATAAGCACTACAGCCGCTGATTGGCAAGATATGAGGATGTATTTTGCCAAAGGCTTGAAGACTGGCGATGTGGTTAATGTGTCGTTTGATTGGTCGGCTGTTGGGGCTAACAATGCGACTATCAACAAAATCAAACTTCAATTTGGGTATGGCACTGAACCAACCATCTCAAAATATCATGATGGCGAAGAATTACTATTGTCGACAGCGACAGGCACGTACAATTGTCAAATGACCGTACCAGATGGAGTAACAGAAGACACGACAATTCATGTGCGATTGAGGGTGTTCTCTAATTCGGTTACGTCTATCACTGTTTCACGCTTGATGTTACAGAAAGGTCAAGGCGATTGGCAACCAGCACCCGAGGATGCTCTCAATGCGCTGGCAGAATATAAAGAAGAGGTATCGCATGAGTTTGAGGTTACAAATCAAGGATTGTCAAGTGTTCAGCGTTCAGTAACGCAATTGAAGGATGGCTCACGCAACCTGCTTTTGGCAACAAATCGAGGTGCTACAGGGTGGAATCCTTCTAATGACTATAGCGTTGATGGTGTTAAAGGTGAGTATACTGCCTTTACACGTGAGGTGTATAGCTCGGATAATCATTATGAGTTTCTATGTTTTGACTTGCGCCCTGAGCTAATACAGAATGGTAAACAATACTTGCTGTCATTTGAAATTTATCTACCCGAAGATTATGGCAACGTGGACAATGTTGCATTGTTTACTGCCTTTGCCTCACGAAGTTATACCGATGTATTATCTTATAATGCTAATGAACGCAACAATCAGAAAACGCAAATTGGCTCATGGGTAAAGATGGAGTACGTTATCACAGCCAATGCAAGCGGAACAAAAGATGATGCAACTTCAATCTATATAAGTATTGCAAAGGTTGATTATAACAAGTTTCAATACTTTTATATTCGCAATCTGCAAATGCTTGAACGTACTGCTGATAGCTCAACTGCTGTGTCGGATGATGAGTTTTTGCCTTGGCGACCTGCATTAGAGGATGCGAATAACTATGCTGATTTGGTAGCTGAACAGGCAAAAGAAACGGCGATTATTCAAACAAAAGAAGACATTAACATCGGTGCTTACGCTAAAACAACCGATGTTGATGGAATGATAAAAGATGCTAAAGCTGAAATTAAGTTTACGACTGATAGCATCTCTCAATCGGTATCTGATTTAGAAACAGATGTTAATGGTCAAATATCAGGGTTAGAGTCTGAAATCAAACAGACAGCCGATAGCATTTCTTTGAAAGTCAAAGAACTTGGCATAACATCATTAAACTATGCTTATGGTACAGGAACAAGCGCAAAAATAACATCTCTTGGAAACATCAACAATCAGACAGTACAACTCTATGAAGTAACAGGATTGAGCGGCGGAGAAAAAATTTCAGTGTCGTGTCTTCTTCGTGTTAAGAATATTATTTTTGATACGGATTCAGCAACTGCAAATAATCGTACATCAGCTATCTATCTGCAATTTAATGAAAAATTCGGCTATATAGGGCTTGGCATTAGGATAACAGCGGACACTTTTAAAGATGCAGATGGGAATCAAGTAACACCTGATGACGAAGGTTATCTCAATGTTCGCATTAAGCGTGAGGGTTTGGCTTTGCCTATGTACCAATATGTAAATGGTGGTGCAAATCCTGAATATCCGATTACCCCCGATGTTGTCTCTTCTATATTTACGCGTCTTGACTTTATAGATAGCGCAGTTGATACAGAAGGTAATGATATAGGCTCTATCTTGATTGAGGAACTTAAGATAGAGAAAGGTGATGAATGTACGGCTTGGACCTCAAGAACGCAAGATATGGAGAAATCCTTACAAGCTACAGGGATTGATATCGAAAATAGGAAGATTGTGGCAACAGCCGATAGCTTTGTCATTCAGAACAATTTAGGGCAAGTAACGGCAAGCGTTGACGAGAATGGGAATCTTGCAACAGGTACAGTCCTTTGTTGGAATCCTGACCCGAACACTAAAGAAGCCACCCCTTACCTTACAACGCTTAATCGCAACGGCAATGGGTATATGGAGTGGTATTATCCTCTTCCTACGAGGAATGTAAATGATAATGTATCTATTCAATTCGGTTGGGAAGAATGCATAGACGAAACAACAGGTGAGGACACAAGCTCTGTCCTAAGATTTTACAAGAAAGATGGCTCTATTGCTTGGAAAGGTGGCGATTTTATCGAGTTCTTGAAGAATATGAAAACTGAAACGGTCACAACCATTACTCCTAAGTCATTTCATTATATCGGAAATATGACTTTAGATAAAGCGA